>USKR01000039.1 GCA_900555215.1 uncultured Ruminococcus sp. | reverse complement strand
CCTGCCCGCTCCATTGCGGTAAGGAGGGTCTCATTTTCTTTTGCCCGGATCTCAAATATCTGATCCCGCATTCTCACTGTCATGCTGAACGTCCGGGGACCGGCAATCTCCCGATCCTGACAGCAGGATGCGTCTTTATGGACAGCTTTTACCGGAAGTTCCAGTGGTTTCAGCTCATCCAGAACAAACTGATACATTGCCGCCGGACCGCAGAGGAAGAATGTAACGCCGCGGACATCGGTATACTTCTCCAGCAAGGCTCTTGTAACAAACCCCTTCTCATATCCGTCCGCCTGCTCCGCACTTTTCTCGTCACTTAACACATAAATGACCTTCAGTCCTTTCTCAGCCATTGCATCCAGTTCCCCCTGATAAGCAATATGCTGTCGGTCTCTCGCCCCATAGAACAGTGTCATCTCGTATTCTTCTGTCCCGTCCAGCATAGCAGCCGCCATGCTCATGAACGGAGTGATGCCGCTGCCGCCTGCGATGCACACGATCTTTCTGCTGTCCCTTAGCGCCTCATAGTGGAATTCTCCCGCTGGTTCTGTCATGTGAAAACAGTCGCCTTCCTTTGCCTGGGAACACATGCAGGCGGAGAAAAAGCCTGCGTCCTCTATCCCAAGGATCAGCTTTCCGGCAAGTGCGTCCTTCGGCGAGGATACAATAGAATACGGACGGCTGACAAGAGAATCCCCGATCTTTGCCTGAAGAGATACATACTGTCCTGCGCGGAAAAACGGAAATGCATTGCTGTCCACGCGGCGGAATGTAAATTCTTTCATACTGTCTGTAAGGGGACGGATTTTTGTCAGTTCTACCTCCATATATCCCGGGTGAAGCCGCTCTGCCTGCTGATTGGTACGGTATTCTTTCGGCAGGGGAGCATCAGATCCCGAAGCAAGAGCCTCCCTGCGGTTGGGGACCAGTTTTTTAAAACGGAGCATATCCATGAATCCGAAAATCTGTTTTTTAAACTTCATATCTATCTTCCCTCCCTTTTCAGATCACCGACCGTCTGTCTGCCTGACAGGTCGCCGGATACATAGGCGCTGGAATATCCGCTGGAACGCATCGCATAGCCTCCCGCAAACCTGAGCCCCTTAAACAGTTCCGCATCTTCCTGGATCATCATCATTCTCGGCATCAGGCTGTCCCATTCCGCAGCCTCATATCCATAGATCACGCCCTGCGGATGCCCGCAGTAACGGGCATAGGTAGTCGGTGACGCCACACAGATCTCTTCGATGGAATCCCTGATCTTACATCCGGTCTCCCGCTCAAAGACACGTATCATATCATCTGCCACTTTATCCTTCATCTTAAAATATTCCTCATCCTTTACGCTGCCCCAGTCATCGGACATAAACATGGTCGTAAAATACATCATGCAAGTCCCCGGAGGAGAACATTCTTTATATGCATTGTTCAGACATACCGTCGCCTGTACGTGATTCGTGCGGACTTTCTTCATCATATCATACTGTTTCACCGAATCCGCCGTATCGTAGATAAAATAGTTGTGGCTCTCTATCCCCAGTTCTTCCGCGCTTTTATTCAGACCCAGGAACAGGGTGAGACCGCGCCCCGAAAATTTTCTTGCATTGACTGCTCTGATCATTTTTTCTGTCACTGACTTATCTTCCAGCATCTTTCCGAACACCAGGTGCGGGGAACAGTTTGCGACAATATGTCCTGTCTCTATCACAGTACCGTCTGTGAGACGTACTCCTGTAATATGATTCTCTTTGTCAGTCAGGATCTTATCCGCCTCTGAGCAGTACCAGATATCCCCGCCCAGCTCGCGGATCTTTGTATCAAAGGCAAGGCTGATCTCATGGGAGCGCATCTTAGGCATCCACGCCTCCTTGGTAATGTAACGGATGACCATAGAGCCATAGTGGAGAAAGCTCATCCTGTCGCAGTCCACGCCAAGGTAGCACCAGTAAGCGTTTAGGATATCCTGGGCCTTCTTCGGCATCTTAAGTGCATCCAGCACCTCGTTTACCGAATAGCTTCCCGCCTTTACAAAATTCGGGAATGTCTTTTTCATGTAATCAGAGTCTGTTTTTCCGTTTACAGAATTGCTGTAAGTCTGGGCGTCCCTTACCTCCTCGCACAGCTCAAAAAATTCCGTGATGGATTTGCGGGAATCCGGGCAGTATTCCACCATCTTCTCTATGAACGCATCCACCCCGAAAGGCATGACACAGTCATATTTTTTGTCCGTTGTGATCAGGTGATATGCCTCCGGGATGCGCACCCAGTCGATCATATCCTCTACACCGAGACTGCGGAACAGCGTTCGGATATCCCCGGGATCTTCCTTTGATCCGTAGTCATTCAGCTCATGAAGGCTTGCTTCAAACTCGAACCTGCCTCTTTTGAAACTGGTGGCAAAACCGCCGGGCAGATTGTGCTTCTCCAGCAGCAGACAGGAATATCCGCCCTGGAGGATGCGGACCGCCGCGACAAGCCCGCCGTTGCCGGCGCCGATGACCACAGCATCATACTTTTTGCGTGCTTTTCTTTCCATAGTATCCTCTCCTTTTCTTTTATTCCGGCAGATTACGTGCTTTTTCCAGCCAGTAATCACACTCCTCTTCATTATCGATCTTCTTATAGTGTCTGAGCATGATCTTAAAAATATCCGTCAGCTCCCGGTCCATTTCTTCCTCTGAAATATTTCTGTATCCTGTGGCGATCATGACTGCCATGGAATATGTGTAATACTGCATCTTTTTATGCAGTTCTTTTGCACTATGTGTATCCATCTCCAGGTTTTCAGACAACAGCTTTATGGTCAGGTCATAATTGACGTCCTCGATCTGCTCCTCTTTATCCCTGCTGCGGATGAATATGAATTTGAACAATTCCTTTTCGTCTTTTGCAAAATGCAGGAGGGCAAGCCCGAAATCCTTATACCGGTGAGGATGGATCTGGATATATTTTTCCCGTGCAAAAAGAAGCAGCTCTTCCTTCAGGCTGTCAAAATTTTCAAACTCTGAATACAATGGCTGGGTAGAGACATGAAGTTCTTTTGCAATGTTTCTCACGCTCAGCGCAGATACTCCTTGTTCCCGAACCACCCGGACCGCCGCTTCCAATATATCTTCCTTATATATTTTTTTTCGTGCAGGCATCTGAGCTTCCCCTTTCCTGCATTGCCAAAATATAATATAACAATCGTTATATTATATAGTATATCAGGCTCTTTCAGTATTTACAATCTTGAGTCCTCAAAAAGCTGCCGTGTCGGATCTCTGCTTTCTGTGATATGCAATAACGACAGAATTATGCAATAAACGGACAGTATTGTACAAGATTAGACGGACAGAATGCAATATAATCATCCTCATAGACAGCTGTCCGTATAAATGCGGCTGCTGTTGATAGGACTGATCCAAGGAGGTATACTGACATGATACAGAAATATATTTACGGAACTCCGCTTCAGACTGACGCTGTTACATCCGGCATCCCGGCTGCAGGCGGAATCCCGTCTTACGGAACAATCAGCATACAGGAAGGATTTACCTTCACCTATACCATGGCAGATGATGATATCGTCTATGGTCTGGGCGAGGCGAACCGGGGCGTCAACAAGCGGGGTTACTGCTATATCAGCGACTGTACGGACGATCCGAACCATACCGAGGACAAGCTCTCGCTTTATGGAGCCCACAACTTCATCGTTGTCTGGGGAAAACAGACCTTCGGCATGTTTTTTGACTATCCCTCCCGCCTGACATTTGATATCGGGTACACGAGAAAGGATACTCTGACCGTATCCTGCGAAAACGCCGACCTTGATCTCTATGTGATAACCGGGGGCTCTCCTTATGATATAGTAAAGCAGTTCCGCCATCTGACCGGCAGGAGCTATATCCCGCCGAAATTCGCTTTTGGTTTCGGTCAAAGCCGCTGGGGATACAAGACAAAAGAAGACTTCCGAAAAGTGGCAGAAGGCTATCGCCAAAATCATATCCCGCTGGATATGATCTATATGGATATCGATTACATGGATTCCTATAAAGATTTTACTCTGAGCGAAAACTTTGATGATTTTCCTGAATTTGTGCGGGAAATGAAAGGCCGTCATATCCGTCTCATCCCTATCATTGACGCCGGCGTCAAGATCGAGAAAGGGTATGATGTCTACGAGGAAGGGGTTCAGAACCGCTATTTCTGCCAGAGGGAAGACGGCAGCGATTTCATTGCAGCAGTGTGGCCGGGTGATACTCATTTTCCTGATGTCCTCAATCCGGATGCAAGAAAATGGTTCGGTGATAAATACCGCTTCCTGACAGAGCAGGGCATTGAAGGATTCTGGAACGATATGAATGAACCGGCGATCTTCTATTCAAAAGAAGGCCTGGACGAGGCAAAAGAGCTTGCCCGCAGGTTTGCGGACGGAGAAGACGGGCGCTGGGACGGCGCCGGCAGCGTGGGGGTATGGCAGATGGGGGATAAACTGCGGAGCCTTGCCAACAGCCCGGAGGACTACCGGAGATTTTATCACAATATAGACGGAAAGAAAGTGCGTCATGACAAAGTCCACAATCTCTATGGCTTCAATATGACACGCGCTGCCGGAGAGGCATTTGAGCGGATCGATCCTGACCGGCGTTTCCTCATGTTTTCCCGTTCTTCCTACATCGGGATGCACCGCTATGGAGGAATCTGGACGGGAGATAACAAATCCTGGTGGTCCCATTTGCTGCTGAACCTGAAAATGCTGCCTTCCCTGAACATGTGCGGCTTCCTCTATACAGGAGCCGACCTTGGCGGATTCGGCGCGGACACGACCCGGGAACTGCTGCTCCGTTTCCTTGCGCTGGGTGTATTCACTCCACTCATGCGAAATCACTCTGCACTAGGCACAAGGGAGCAGGAATGCTATCAGTTTGAAAATATTGAGGATTTCCGCCATGTGATCGGAGTGAGATACCGCCTGCTGCCCTATCTGTACAGCGAGTATATGAAAGCCGCGCTGAATGATGATCTGTATTTCAAACCGCTCGCCTTTGTTTACCCGGAAGACAGAATGGCAGCCCGGATCGAGGACCAGCTGATGATCGGAAACGAGATTATGATCGCCCCGGTATATGAACAAAACGGCAAAGGCAGATATGTATATCTTCCGGAAGAAATGAAGTTCATCAAATTTCTCCCGGACGGGACCATCAGCGAAGAAATCCTCGGACAGGGCATCCACTATGTGGATATTGCTCTCAATGAGGTTCCTCTGTTCATCCGAAAAGGGAAATGTATTCCTGTGGCAGATACAGCGGAATGTGTGGATGAAATAGATACAGAACATCTCCGTATGATCGGATATGACGGAGCTGAATATGTACTCTACGATGACGACGGGATACATAAAGATTACGGGAACGAAAAGAATTACCGCACACTGGAAAAGCATCATATATAAAGAAGTGCCGCAAAGCCATCTGTTTTGATGACCTTGCGGCACTTCTTTCTACACCATCCCCATGCTCCTCAGCACATACAGCCACCCTGTCAGCGTGAACGCGCTGAACAGAGTGGTGAGCATGACCACGCTGGAAGTAAGGACTCCCTCATGCCCCATATTCTTCGCCATGACAAAGCAGCTCACCGTGGTCGCGGAGCCCAGCATGACAAGGATCGCCACCAGCTCTTCCCTCCGGAACCCCAGCATGACAGCCAGGGGAAGGAAAACTGCGGCAAATCCCACAAGCTTCATCACCGACGCGGCTGCCGCCGGTTTAACCTTTGCACAGGCTTTCCTGATATCAAATGTGGCTCCCATTGCCATCAGCCCAAGCGGGGTCGCCACAGTGCTCACATTGGATACCGTTTTCTCCATAATAGGCGGCATGGGAATTTTCAGGGCAGACCAGATGATGCCCGCAGCAATACCGATGATAATAGGATTGGTCACGATACCTTTCAGCGTGGACTTCCAGAGTTCCCTATCCAGCCGCTTCCGTTCCGGCCGGAAGAAAGCAAGCACAACGACCGCCATCACATTATAGAGGGGAACACTCCCAATGATCATGAGGGGCGCCAGCCCTGCGTTTCCATAGATATTCTGGATAAAAGCGATCCCCAGGAGCGCCGCGCTGCTCCGGTAAGATGCCTGAATGATCTCCCCCTGTATGGATTTATCCCGCCACAGGCAGGATACCGCCACCGCGATCCCTATACTCACCAGCGTCGCCGCAAAGCAGAACAGGACAAACTTCAGATCCCACACCTCGGCAAAATCTACGGTTGCCAGATCTTCAAAGACGAGCACCGGCAGGGGTACCAGAAATACAAATTTATTCATTTTCGATGCAAACACATCGTCAATCCAGCCCAGCTTTCGGAACGCCAGTCCCAGTATCATCATAAGGAACACCGGGACAGTGGCGTTCAGGCTGAAGATCAGATTCTCCATCCATTCCCCCTCCATTTCCTTATAGTTAAGCTTCTCTTCGATATCACTTCATCTGACATCTCATCGGCTGGCTACTCTGTCCGCAGCGCTGTCACCGGGTCACTTTTCGCCGCTTTCCTGGACGGGATGATCCCGCCGATCAGGGTCAGCACGATGCTCAGCAGGATCAGGATGACCGCCGGTACGACCGGGAGCACAGCGCTCACCTCATCTGTCCCTGCCAGGAAATGGATCAGCATATTCCCGGGTATGAGGATGAGCAGGGAAAGCCCGATGCCGATCAGCCCTGCGCACAATCCGATGATAAAGGTCTCCGCATTGAACACCTGCGAAATATTTCCCTTTGACGCCCCGATCGCGCGCAGGATCCCAATCTCTTTCTTCCGTTCCAGCACGCTGATATAGGTGATGACTCCGATCATGATTGAAGATACGACCAGAGAGATCGCCACGAAAGCGATCAGCACATAGCTGATGATATCAATAATGTCTGTCACAGACGACATCAGAGTACCAACCACATCCGTATAGGTGATCACCTGCTCTTCTTTCCCTTCCGCTTCCATCCGGCTGTTGTATCCATCCAGAATATTGACCACTTCTTCTTTACTCTCAAAATCCTTTGGGTAAATGTCAATACCGCTCGGCACGTCAAAGTCCACATACCCCAGATTCCGCAGATTATTCTCATAGGAAGCGGTGTCGCCGGAATTCATAGACATCATGAGCTCTGCCAGCTCCTCGCCTGTCATATTCATCTGAAACGCATCCGCAAATGCATCGGCATTGATATTCATTGCACCTGAAAATGCATTCTGAAGGCTGCTTCCCGCCTGGGACATTGCCTGTTTCATCGCATTCTCCATGCCTGAGGCAAGCTGTCCCATCACCTGCTGCATGGCGGATGAGATCTGGCTCTGAATTGCCTGGCCGACTGCGCTGCCGTAAGAGGACACAGCGGTCTGCATATAGGATTCCACTGCCCCGGATATCTGCTGTCCCAGATTTTCCAGATCCACCACTTCTGCAAGTCCCTCTGAGAGTCTCTGCTGCCCGTCCGGTGTACTGAGATAAGTAAGAAAATGTTCCGGCATTTTACTCGGGTCAGGTCCGTTTCCTGCAGCAGCATATGCCTGATATCCTGTGGCAAGCTCTGTGGCAAGCTTCTGGATCTGATCAGATGTGACCGCAACATTGTCCGCAATTCCCCCGAAGATCTCTCCTGCCCACTTGTTCAGGATTTCCTGGGCCTCCGCTGTCCCAAGATACTCAAGAAGATACGTGTCAAATTCCTCGGGGTCTGTGTATCCTTTATCAGCCGCATACTGTCTGAATCCGCTCATGACCTCTGAGATCATTTCCTTCAGATCCTCCACGGTCACAGTAATCCCTTCCCCGGACTGAATGATCTCGCTGATATTGTTCTTCAGGATCTCCTGAGCTTCCGGAGTTGACAGATAATTCTGAAAGGCTTCTCCCAACCCTGAATAATCAGCTTCTGGATGTGACTGTGCATATATCTGATATCCTTCCATCAGGCTGTCCGCAAGGGCTGACATCCCGTCCGGAGACACTGTAACGTCCAGATCCCCCAGAATATCGCCCAGGCTGAATCCCGGCATTTCAGGAAGGTCAACGGAGACAGCCCCCAGATCGATCATTCCCGACAGGTCAATGGTGCTTCCGGCTGAATTGAATACGCCTGAGAGGTCCATGGAATTCCCCAGCCCCGATAAAGCCTCTGCATCAAACCCAAATGCCTCTTTCAGCTTATTCTCATCCACAGTGATCAGAGACTGCATGTCAAAATCATCTTCCCCGCTGTCCTCTCCGAAGGCTTCGCCGGTAAATACATTGACAGAAGGATCCGCA
>USKR01000038.1 GCA_900555215.1 uncultured Ruminococcus sp. | reverse complement strand
TATCTGTATGGTGATGATGTTTTATGTCGTGGCGTATCTTTCTATGAGCGCAGATTTTTCCGGAGTGTTCGGAGGAAATATGCTCCAGTCCATGCTGGGGTTCGGAGTTTTTGTTATCGGGATCTTTTCCCTGATCTTTCTATATTATACAAATTCTTTTCTGATCCGAAGAAGACAGAAAGAATTCGGTCTGTATAATATACTGGGTATGGGAAAAAGGAATCTGGTAAAGATCCTTCTGTGGGAAAACGTGCTGACTGCTGCAGCTTCCATTGCGGCGGGATTGATATTCGGCATCTTGTTTTCCAAGCTTGCAGAGATGGCGGCGATGAAGATCCTTGGAGGGAAAACGGGGTTTGACATGCATATTGCACTCGAGCCGATTATGTGGACCGTCCTTCTCTTCCTGGCAATCTCTCTTCTGATCATGCTGAGGATGGTAGTCTCTATTTTCAGGCTCCGGCCGGTCGAGATGCTCCGCAGTGAGAGGACGGGCGAGAAGCCTCCGAAGGCAAACTGGCTGATTGCGCTTTTTGGCGCGGCGCTGCTTGGAGCCGCTTATTATATGGCAGTGGCTGTGCTCGATCCCATGACTGCAATGGTCCTGTTCTTCCTGGCTGTGGTCATGGTCATCCTCGCTACGTATTTTCTCTTTATCGCAGGGTCTGTGGTACTCTGCCGCATGCTGCAGAAGAATAAGAAATATTACTATAAGACAAAACATTTTATCTCGCTTTCATCCATGACGTACCGCATGAAGCGGAACGGTGCGGGTCTGGCTTCGATCTGCATCCTGTCTACAATGGTGCTTGTTACGGTATCGTCAACTACATGTCTGTTTGCACAGTCGGAGGATGCGGTGAGCAAACGTTATCCGCATGATCTGCTTGTGCAGATCAGTTTTGCAGACCGGACTGGCCTGAACAATGAAGATACAGAGCCGTATATCAGCGCGGTGGAAGACGTGCTGGCAGAACATGGAGAGACAGCGGATAATCTTGAAGATTATTATATGTACAGCCTGACTGTTTACCAGTTCGGGACAGAATTTCTGATCGACCTGAACAAGGGGGAGAAGAACGGACAGACAAATCTGGACACAGGGGAACTCCGGGGAGTCTATGTGCTCCCGCTGGAAGATTATAACCGTCTGACCGGATCAGATGCAGAGCTGGCGGATGATGAAGCACTTATATATCCGTACAAGATGGATTATGATTATGATACGGTATGCTTCGAGGGGTTTGGCACATGGAAAACAGAGAAGCTGGAACAGGAACCTTTCCGTATCGGGGAGGCAGATGCAAATGCGCTGGGGAGTTTGTTTGTCGTAGTGAAAGATGCTTCTGTTATGGAGGAGATGTGCCGGATAAAAAACGAATCTCTTGAAGGAGAAGGCGCTTCTTCGATCCAGCGGTGTTACAGTTTTGATATAGGATGCGGGGACGAGGAACAGTCAGAAATATATAATGAGATCTCAGACCGGTTCACGGTTCTGTCCAAAGAAGACGGCTCCGGGGATTATGTGTATTGGTATACAGAATCTAAGGCTGAGAGCCGGACGGAATATGTTGCCCTTTTCGGCGGGCTTTTCTTCCTGGGAATCCTCCTGGGAGCTGTATTCCTCTTTGGAACCGTGCTGATCATGTATTATAAGCAGATATCGGAAGGCTATGAAGACCAGGATCGGTTTGATATTCTGATGAAAGTGGGAATGAGCCGGAAAGAAGTAAAACAGAGCATCAATTCTCAGGTGCTTACAGTATTCTTTCTCCCGCTGATCGCGGCAGGGATCCACCTGGCGTTTGCCTATCCGCTCATCTCCAGGATCATGAAGCTGATCTCGGCGGGGACGGATGAAAAACTTCTTCTGATCGTAACCGCATGCTGTTATCTTGTGTTTGCGTTGTTTTATGTGATCGTGTACTGGGTGACGTCTAAAAGTTATTATACGATCGTCAGCGCAAAACAGAAAGAACGATAAGGCGCCTTGCAGTCAGTGATTATTATTCGGATAACATATAAAGTTCAGACAATTTAAGGATTTTCAAACAATTTACTGTCCAAATCTGATCTCGGTATGATATAATATATCCATAATATCAGCTGAGATAATGCTGAAGAAAATGGCGGCGGAATGTATTTCCGGCTGCCGGAAAATACAGCGATCCGCAGGGAGGAGTGACAGATATGATGCAACACACGATAATCACGATCGGAAGGCAGTTTGGAAGCGGAGGACATGAGGTGGGAAACCAGTTATCGGAAAGGCTGAACATTCCGCTTTACGACCACAATCTGATCCGGATGGCAGCGCAGGAACTTCGGATCAGCAATGAGGACGCGACCAAGGTAGACGAGACGGTACTCGGCAGATTCCTGTCCGCTTATGCTGCCAACAGTTTGGAATACCGTGCCTTTGTTACAAGCGATGAGTCCGGGAAGCCTCTTACGGACCGTGTCTATGAAAGGCAGTCGGCGATCATACGTAAACTGGCGGAAAAGGGACCAGGCATATTCGTCGGGCGGTGCGCTGATTATATCCTCGGAGATTACACAAATTGTATCAATACGTTTATTTATGCATACAAAGAAGATCGGATCCGGCGTATCATGAAGCTTTATAAGCTGGAAGAGAAGCAGGCGCTGGACAAGATCAAGAAGACAGACCGGGAGAGGAAGCTGTACTATGAAGCCCGGACAGGCAGGGAGTGGGGCAGCATCGAGGCGAACAGCATGATGTTCAATGTGAGCCTGCTCGGTATTGACGGAGTGGTGGACGCGCTGGAGGCGATCTACCGGAAATGGGAGACGAGATAAAGCAACTGCGGAAACGTACTAAAAAGTGACAAAAAACGACAAATAACACATATGGAAGGACGCTGCGCGGAGGCTGGCTGCCCGAAGCAGCGTCTTTGAATTATTAAAAAAAACAGCGGTTCTTCACGGATTCTGGAGGTATATTGAGGAGTACGATTTGAAGAAAATACAAAAATAGCAACAAATTTGTATTTTTTAACAACATTGTGGAGAATGCATTTACATTGTTGCTTTTTTAAGATATAAAAAGAGATAAGGGGCTGAAAGTTTGTGTTTTTTTTACAGGGCGGGAGAAAGAGACAAAATATTAAAGTAATATTAACCAAAATTCAGTAAAAATTCAGAGAAGAATTTTGGATAAAATTACAACATCTCTTTCGTTTGGCATATTTAACAGTACAGGAAAAGAAATCACAGATGATGCTTCACCACAGTTTAATGTGTGGAGCCTTTTTATCGGTCCCACGGCCGCCAGGTGCGGCTGGAGGGACCGATATTTCTACAAAAGGCTTTATAGAAGAAAGGGGGAATGTTCCGCAGGGGAATTTTATAAATATTTTTAGAAATAAAGGAAAGGAGAAAAGATGAAAAAGATCAGAAAAGCGGGAGCATGGCTTCTGGCAGGAGCTATGACTGTCTCCACTTTTGCTTATGCGGTGCCGTCTACAGTACAGGCAGCCGATGGATTTACCGGAGTGCTTAATAAAGTAGACAGTGTGAAGGCAGATGACAATATCGTTGAGATCTCTTTCAATGACGGGGCTGTAAAAGGTCGTATTACATTCCTGGAAAACGGTGTTTTCCGCTACAATGTAGATCCGTCAGGTGAATTCAGCGAGTATGCAAAAGTCAGAGGCGGCTATCCCGACACAGGAAAGATTCAGGCTCAGCCTGATGATTCAGACCGCTATTCAAAGCCGGCGGCTGATGTTAAATCAGATGATGAGAAGTTTACGATCACAAATAAGGATGGGGATACAACCATCGAATTTGATAAAGATACGGCAAAAATGACGGTCAAGACAGGTAATAAGGTCGTGATGGAGGAGGAAACGCCTCTTAATATCGGCAGCTCCAGCACAGTCCAGACTCTTGTCAAACATGATGCGACAAATTACAGTAACAGCCTTTCGGAGCAATTCTTCGGAGGCGGAACACAGAACGGACGCTTCGTACACACAGGCGAAGTCATTAATATCGCCAATGAGAGTAAATGGAATGACGGAAACGTTTCGTCTCCGAGCCCGTTCTACTACACGACAAACGGATACGGGGTACTGCGCAATACATGGCAGAACGGCTCTTATGATTTTGGGGCAACAGACGGCGATGTAGTGACAGCGACTCACAATGAAAATGAGTATGATGCGTATATCTTTGTATCCTCAGGCACAGACGGTTCAACGGTGAGCGAGGACCTGCTTGACGGATATTACAAAGTGACCGGCAATCCGGCCCTTCTGCCGGAATATGGCTTCTACCTCGGTCATTTGAACGCGTATAACCGTGATGCGTGGTCGGACACATCAGCTGAAGGCTACGGCGGCTGGACGATCAAAGGAAATGCTCCTTATACGTCAGCGGGCACGACGACATATGAAGCCGGGGGAACTGATTTCGAAATAAAAGAAAACCAGCAGGCGGAAACCCTCAATGGAACCGGACCGAAAGTTTCTACGGACAATGTGCCAAGTGGCGTGACGTATGATAGGAAATGGTCGGCTCAGGCTGTGCTTGACGAGTATCTCGATTATGACATGCCGTTTGGTTTCTTCCTGCCGAACGATGGTTATGGAGCAGGATACGGACAGAATGGTTACAATATGACCGGAGGAGTTAATCCGGACGGCAGCAGTTCTGAGGCACGTCTCGCGGCAGTGGCGGCAAACGTTGAAAACTTGGAAGTCTTTGCGAAATATGCTGATAGCAGGGGCGTTGCAACCGGTCTCTGGACACAGAGCAATCTGAAACCGGATTCCAACAACAATACTTACTGGCATGTTCTCCGTGACTTTGAGGCGGAAGTTACAGCGGGTGTAACGACTCTTAAGACAGACGTTGCATGGGTGGGAGCCGGATACTCCTTCCAGTTAAGCGGCGTAAAGGATGCTTATGAAACAGTTACAGACATTCAGAATATTCGTCCGAACATTATTTCCCTTGACGGATGGGCTGGATCCCAGCGCTACAATTCTGTATGGACAGGCGACCAGACAGGAGGAAACTGGGAGTATATCCGCTTCCATATTCCGACCTTTATTGGTCAGTCATTAAGCGGTAACCCGAATATCGGTTCTGATATGGACGGTATCTGGGGCGGCGATCCGGTCATTGCTACGCGGGATTACCAGTGGAAGAGCTTTGCACCGCAGATGCTCGACATGGATGGCTGGGGAAGCTATGCGAAAGGACCGTACGTTCACGGCGATCCGTACACAGGCGTCAGCCGTATGTACCTGAAGCTCAAGGCAATGATGATGCCTTACATTTATACGAACGCTTACGCGGCGTCAAATATCGATACAGGGAATGACGATACAGGTCTTCCTATGATGAGGGCGATGTTCCTTGAGTTCCCGGAAGAATCCTATGCTTATACAAACGCAGGGTCTAAATACCAGTATATGTGGGGCGAGAACCTGCTGGTTGCTCCGCTGTATCAGAATACACAGGCTAATGACATGGGCAACGACATAAGAAACGGTATTTATCTTCCGGGCGGAGAGGACACGATCTGGATCGACTACTTTACAGGTGACCAGTACCGCGGCGGACAGGTGTTAAACAACTTTGACGCTCCACTGTGGAAGATCCCGCTCTTCGTAAAGAATGGCGCGATCATCCCGATGTACGCAGAGCACAATGTGGCAGATCCCGATGCTGACAAAGGTGTGGACAAGACACAGCGTATTATTGAGTTCTGGCCGGACGGCGATTCAGATTTCAGCGCAATCGAGGACGATGGTACATTTGTCAGCAACACTACGAGCGAGGTTGACGGATACGGTACGGTTGACGACGTTGATTACGGCGATCATGTGACGACAAAATATACGTCAAGCGTGAAAGACGGAACTGCAACGCTGACAGCTGAAAAGTCAGAGGGCAGTTATAAAAGATATAGTAAAGAGAAGAATACGACATTTGTTGTAAATGCTTCCGAAGAGCCGACATCAGTAGCTGTGTATAACGGCGATGATGAGCTGACTCAGACTCCTGTGGATAGCAAAGCGGCGTTTGACGCTGCCGAGCCGGAATCAGACCATTATGTATACTTCTATGATGAAAGCCCGGAGATCGAGACCTTTGCTTCTGATGCAGAAACAGAGATTGCTGCAATGGTGAAAGACGTTGAAGTTTCCGGAAAGCTCTATGTCAAGTTCGCAGAGACTGATACACAGGCGAATGCGCAGAAGCTTGTCATTGAGGGCTTTGTAAATGAAGGAGAACTGAGCGGAACAGATTTCAATGAAAAACTTCAGACTCCGGTACTGAGTGAAAATGTGGACGCGAAAACACCTACGAGCATTACCCTTACATGGCCTCAGAGCACGGATGCGACAGGGTATGAGATCCTTGTTGACGGAAAGGTCGATGGAGAGGGCAATGTGACAAGCGGTATGATCAACTCTGTACCTGCTGTTGAGGGAGAGACAGGTTCTTTCACACATACGGATCTGGATTACGCTTCTGGGCATACTTATTATATCCGCTCCGTAAATGCAGAGGGACATTCCGCATGGAGCAGCCCGTTGACGACTCAGTCCGCGGAGGATCCCTACAGGCTTACCCCAGATGTAACGGCCGACCAGGTTACATGGGAAGGCGCTATCTATGGCAGCCATAATGCGATCCTGGCGTTTGACCAGACATTGCAGACGGGGGATGCAGGATTCCACTCTGACGGCAATTCCATCGGACAGAAGCTGACCGTTGATTACGGCAATGCGTATGTACTGGATTATGTGGAGTATTATCCGCGTGATGACGCCGGAAACGGTACGGTAACCCAGATGAGGGTGGAGACAAGCCTTGACGGTGTGAACTGGATTCAGCACGGCGATCAGACAGATGCGGATGGAAATAAATACTTCCAACTGGCACAGGATGCGACAACGAAAAAACTGGATCTGGGCGATCCGAATACAAGTGCCGGATCAATCGGGGCGCGTTATATCCGTTTTACTCCGCTGGCTTCGGTAGGTAATTTCTTCTCAGCGAGCGAGCTGAAAGTGTATACGATCGATGGCGGTGTCGGTTCAGCGGACAAACCGTTCCGCGCAGGCAATACTACTGGGGCCGGAATGAGCGAGCCTACGGAAGAGACATTCAGGAGTATGTTCCAGAAAAATTCGTCTGCCCATAAGTCATCCAAGGATCCCAACTGGGTGGGAGAGATCCAGGAGGTGTTCGGTGATATTAACTTCAATGGCATCTCCGATATCTGGGATTATGCGTTTACTGCATTTTATGTTGATGGAGGTACTCAGAAAACAGGCGATGTAGCAGGCGATATCCTGCTGCTGCCAAGCGCGACAGAGATCAAAAATGGAGATACGTTTACGATCAGCGTGACGGCAATCGATGTACAGAACCTGAACGCTTACGGATCTATTATCAATTATGATCCGGATAAGCTGGACTACATGGGGACTACATATGACGGAACCAGCGCTATGTATGTGCAGGGAATGACCGGAAATATTACTTATGATGACGGAACTGCATATATCAACCACAATGCAATCAATATGGGCGACAAGCCGCTGGTCAATGGTTCCAAAGTACTGGCGACTATTACGATGCAGGCCAAGACAGATATTACGCTGAATGACGTGACAGATGTGGGAAGCGATGATTTTGTCATTGACCTGTCGACTGTAACGCTGATGGGACCGACTTTTACTGTCAAGGAGAGCAAGGCGGTTACAGAGGTAGAAATACCGGAGATCATTACAGAGGGACGGATTCCGAATGAGTGGATCGTGAATGCTGTGGCGAAGACCACAGGACCGAATGAAGGGGCTGGCGGCAGTGATGATATCAGTTACAGCCTGGACCAGAATCCGGATACATATACGAATAGCAACTATAACAATCCGGAGATCGGAAAGCCTCAGCAGTATGATTTTGAACTGAATGATACGATCCTTCTTGACAAGGTGCGTATCCTGCCAAGATCGAATCTTGCAGGAGCACCGAACAGTGTTATCGTATCTGTCAGCACGGACGGACAGTCCTACCAGGAAGTGTTTAATGGCAGCATCGATGATAAGACTGCCGAATTTAAAGATGTCGATTTTGACAATGTGGAAGCACGCTATGTAAGGATTGTAATGGATTCTGCGAGTGCGACTGTTGTCACTACCGCAGAGGTCGAGCTGATCATGGCTGCAGCGGAGGAATTGACGGGAATCGCGCCTGCTGATACGGCATCACGACATTGGCGCCGTAAGAAATGGCGGTTTCTCGGCCCTGAGGATCAA
>USKR01000037.1 GCA_900555215.1 uncultured Ruminococcus sp. | reverse complement strand
ATCCGGGGCTCTGCTTGTATTTACACAATCTCCCATTTCGGCGCCATTTTGCGCAGTCTTTCTTTTATAGTATCAAATTCTCTGTAATAGCCATAAACGTACAGAGGCATATCTGATATTACATAGGAATCCATGCCGTTTTCCGAATCCTGTCTCCTGTATTTAAACACCCGGTACGATCCGTACAGCGTCAGTCTGCCAAATCGCTCCTCGCAGACTGCTTTCAAAAGCTCCCGATGCTTCATCTGAAATCTGATACACTCATAGGCTGTGGTCTCGTGCGGGTTCGGAATATATTCCAGAACAAAGCTGTCATCTGTAAAAAAGCACTTTTCGGCAAGCCTGCTCATCAAAACTTCGCGGCCGCCCGATATAGCAGCGGCACGGGCCAGCACCGCCGCAATAATAAAGAGGATATCAGCTCCAAAGCACAAGATCAGAGTCCCTCCCAAATGACTCCTGTCTTCTGTTCTCCAGATCATCCAGAGATCAAGAGCTATCATGATCAGAAGTATGCCCGTCATGATCAGCGTCCCGTATTTATATCTTTTATATAGCTTTTTTGTTCGTTTATACAATTGTTTGCCCGACTTCCTGTCAGCTATATATACCTTCATATCCATTACCTTTTGCAGTCCTTTTTCTAATACTCTAATTCCTCAATGATCGCTTCCGCCTCATCTTTATAATCCGCATAGGCCGTTACATATAAAACAGCATTCTCCCGCTGCTATTAAGCTTAACACTTTTGAAATTGTTTTCATTTATTAAGTATACCTCCTATTTTATGAGCTCCAGACAAGGCTTTCAGAACATCCCCTTCACAGTTTTTATCCAAATAAAGAGAACATTCCTGCATATTTTCTGTCTTTGTCCTGCTCCCTTTATATGTCACTTTAAAACAACCCCTGATATAAACACAGCGGTTTATGTCATCGTATTCTATGGCACTTATCCGGTCAGCAGGTATCACGTATGTAATACTCCCTCCATTCAGAGTGCTGATTTGATAATAAATAATACTGACAGTATTGACCTCTATGCGAATCTCTGCCGGTACAGTCTCATAATGCTCCCTTGCCGAGGGTCTGCGGTTAAACATGATCATGATATAGACAACAAGGCAGGCACTTCCCGCTGTACTGATCGTCACTGCCAGGCTGGTGCCGATCCCCTCGAAGAAGACCAGCACAGCACACGCAAGCAGATATATTACAAGACAGATGTCCAGCAATATTCTCATGATAAAGCTTCCCGGTTTTGCTTTTACCAGGACTTTACTGTATATGTGATAAGATTCATCCATCTATAGTCTGCTCCTGAAGTCTATTGCTGACAGTCAAGACTCATAGAGTCCACAAGTCCGGTGCCTGCTTCCGTCTCGATCGTACAGCCGTTGAAATAGCTGTCATCCGCATACCAGTAATAAGTGTTGCCGTATTCCGCATCCTCGTATGCATCATCCGCTTCCCCGTAAGCAGCGAGGACATCTGCCTCTGCTGTCCCGATCTGGATGCCGCCCGGGAAGATTACCGTCAGACCGCCGTCTTCCACGTCGTAAGAGCTTACCGTAATCCCTCCTACCAGGCAGTCCTTCAGTTCCAGCGGTCCGTCTGTAGTATTAATCATATCCACCATGATCTCATTGCCGTTGTCATTCATAAACCATGCCAGCTCATATTCGCCTGCATTTACCACATAATCCTCCGGAGTGTACTCCCGGTCCATCGTCACCCCTGCCGCCTCAAGATCCGCGATCGTACACGGCAGCGTGACTACAGTGTCATTCACCTGTACTGTATAGCTCTCCCAGTCAGAACCGAGATCAGCACTCTGCTCTGCCGGTTCAGCCGGTGTTACAGAGCCGCTGTCACCGCCGAAATCATCCAGAAGACCGGATCCCTCTTCTGCTTCAAGAGCCTCATCCGGCACCACGATCTCATCTACACTGTCATATTCTGTAAATGTCATTTCAATATAACAGTCTGAAGCCGTGACTCCGGACTCTTCGAACATCGGCTCAAATGTATCTGTAAGGTCAAAATAGATACGCGCCGGCAGGATACTGTCTTTATAGATATCGATCGTACAGGGGAATACCATATCTGACACGGTTTCCTCATCGAGCCCGTAGCCGGAGAAGGAATCCATCATATCAGACTGGATCATTTCTGAAAAGATATCTCCGTCAAGTTCACCTGACAACTCAAAGCAGTCTTCCCCGTTGATCTCTGCCAGATCTTTCTCAAGCTCAAACTTGTCCGCATACTCCTCAATGTTTCCTGTCATCCCTTCCACATCGCCCAAAGCTTCTTCCTCGTCAGCCGCCTCTTTCGTCCACTGACCGTCCGTCATCGTATAGGTCACATACTGGTCATTTTCTTTCACGGAATAGATTTCCATCTCCGTGCTCATACTGTTCCCGGCTATATCAAAGCTGACCTCACCTTTCCCATGGGAAGCCTCCGGTTCTGCTGTTGCTTCCATATCCATGTCCATCCCCATTGAGAGCTCTTCTGATCCGCTGCTCAGTTTGATATTGAATTTTACATTCATCACAGTGGACTCTACATTTTCTGCCTTATCTGTCATATCTCTGAGCAGATTCTCTGGCGTGGCCTTTGTCTTTCCGCCGCATCCTGATAACAGTGCTGCAGTCATCACCGCCGCAAGTCCTATTGCCGTCAGTTTTTTTGTCCGTTTTTTCATAACTTTTCCCTCCGTAGTTCTGTAAATTTATTATATTGTATCATGTTTTTCACAAATCAGGTCTTCAATTTTCATCTGTCAGGCAGATCACTCCCATCCAGTAATAACCTTCCAGGTCTTTTATACCGCACCGGCTGCTGACTTTGCGCTGTATGCCTGCGAACTCATCGTCACTTAATGTATAATCCGTGCGCAGGACTGCCGTACCCTTCTGAGCCAGATTATCCGCCAGAGGCTGTATGATCTGGTCCTGCGTATAGAATCTTCCGTTAATCCTGTAATACTCTTTTTCATCTGTTTCTGCTCCGTAATTACCGGTCATTGAATCGAGAACATAGCGCTCGTCCTCTACAAGCACTTTTTCCGCCGCATAATCCGGAAGATTTAAAAGAGCATTAAATAGCAGTTCATTGTCATTGTTTGTTGTATCTACAATATTCCAGGCGCCATCTATCTTCACTTTATTCCATGCATGCGGAAGATCTCCTTCAAGATATCCCGTTACCACAATACATTCCAGCCCCGCTTCCTCTGCCAAAAGCTTAAATGCCCCGGCATAACTGGAACATACCCCCGTCTTATTAAGCAGCACTCCATAGGGGGTAAAGGCATCGTTAAACTCCTCGTCAACCTCTGCAAAATCATTTTCCTGAGCATTTTCAAGAGCTTCCATATCATATTCGGCTGTATCGCACAAATACTGGTTGATCGCGAGTTCTTTTTCCAGTTCTGTCATACCGTCTGTGATAATCTCTTTTACGACTTTTTCAACTTCTGACCGGATCTCCTGCTGCTTCTGCCTGATCTCATCCGGCTTCGTATCATATTCCACTTCCAGCACGCTGCCATCCTCACGGACCGAAGCGCTCTTCACTCCCAGGACCAGCGGATTCTGGTATACCGCTTCCTCCCATGCATCAAGGAGATAGGCTGAATCCGCGCTTTCCGGGAAGTCTTCCAGGCAGATCCGCTGCTTTCCATTCATCATATTAACCGCAAGATATTCGCTGAGCGCGCTGTTGGCGGTAACCTTATACTCAACGGAAAAATCATCTGATCCCTGTCCGGCCGGCTCTGCGTCATCTCCTTCGGCTTCCGTTTCATCTGACAGTTCCGGAGTGACGGCTCCGCCGCGGCTTTTCAGCTCCTCCTGACGTTCCCGGATCATCTCCAGATCTTCTTCCAATGTATCCGGATCATAATTTTCTACCACAACTACCCCGGTAAAATCCGTACCTTCTATTACATAAGGCACCTTGACAATGTCCACCTCTACAAGCCTGAGATCCGACATGTCTTCGTTTTCGTATTCGCCCCACGTCTCCGTAGTCTGGTCCGCCGCGTCAAAATCATATTCTATCAGCTTCTGTACCAGTGTTCCGTCACACATGGTCACCCATTTGTAAGACGGCATATCCGCAACCTTTTCCACGTAGTTGGAACCCTCTTCTGAAAGGCTCATCTTAACCTCTTCCATATACGGAATTTTTCTCGCGATATCCTTCACATCGAAAACATTGCTGATCGCTGAAGTGCCTTCCTCTGATGCGGCAATGACACAGTAATAGGTATCATATTCCGAATCTCTTGGCACCGCCTCAGTGCCTTCTCCATATTTTTCTATATTATAGGGCTCGCTGCGGTCTGCCTCGGATACAGCATATGTTATAAACTGTGCCGTAGAATCCGGTATCCATTCGGTCTCTTCTGTGCTTCCCCGCACAAAACCATTGCCGGAAAATCCGCTCTCCTCTGAATAGGTCAGAGTCATAATATAATACCGTTCTGCCCCTTTGATCTTCTGCCAGCGGAATACGGGTTTCCCTTCCTCATTGATCCTCAAAGTTACCCTGGGCGCTGTCTTTACTTCATGATCCACTGTAAAGACTGTCACTTTCGGCTTTTCCAGAGTTTCTCCTGTCTCTGCATCAACATACTGTACCATGTAATACCGGGGCAGGTTCCCCCAGTCTTTCAGTTCTCCTTTTTCAAACAGGGCTGCCGTAGTCGGACTGTATCCGGGATCATTCTCATCCAGGTCGATACTGCTGATACCTGCCGCATTCCATCTGGGAGGCGTGACGGAAAGAATCTGTGTCTCTTCATCCCACTCAAAATGCGAACCCGCCGGCTGTGTAAGCCCGGCATCCTTATACACATTTACAATCTGAGTATACTCCGTAAACTGTCCGCCCTTGATATCAAAGCCCATCTGAAGCTTCAGCTTTTCATCTCTTGCAACATCCCGTATTGGTTCTGTATATTCATATTTTTCATCATATTTCTGGCGGATTGATTCTGCCAGTTTGCTGCTTTCCATCAGAGCCTCGCCGCTTCCCGCGTCCGCCATGCTGCTGCATGCTGTGAGCAGGAGCACCCCACTCATAAAAGCCGCAATCCCCATATATTGATGCCTTTTGTTCATATACATCTCCTCTTTTTCCAGATGCTGACAAAAATTACCTCTTTCTGATAATAGTACCTCTGACATACCGGAAAGGTTACATCGCAGGAAAATATTTATAGGATAAGTTTTAGATGAGCAGTAAACTCTTCCTCTTCTATTCCTATCTCTGTCGCATAAATATATGTCCCGTCTTTTTCAAAAGCAGCATGCCACGTGCCGTCATCTGATCTTCCTATATAAACCTCCTGCCCGCTGATCCGGCTGGGTTTAAGCTCCCACATTTCTGCCGGGACATCATCCCGCGAATCATATGCTTCTGTGTGCAGTGCGCTGCCTTCACGGGCTGATCCGGTATCATGTGATCCTAAGTTCATTCCTATCGACATCTCGGTCCGGACGATCTCCACCTCCTGTACAATGATCTGGTCCCGTCCCGTAAATCTCCACACTCCGAGACAGACCAGACAGAAACACGCTGCCAGAACGATGTATCTCTGTATCGTCCGAACCTTCTGTTTTTTTTCTTCTTGTCTGACTGCCTCCTTTGTCCGCTGCATCAGTTCCTCCGGCACATGGATCCTGTCGTTTGCTTTTCTATATTGTTCTACCATTGGCAAACTCTCCTTTCAGCTTTTCCTTCAACATTCCCCTTGCCCTGGACAGGCGGGTCTTTACCGCTGATTCCGAAATATCCATGATTTCTGAAATCTCCCGGACAGAATATTGTTCATAATAGAATAAATGCACTGTGCTCCTGTAATCATCCGGCAGGCTGGCCACAGCGTCATATACAGGATTTCCGGGCAGTTCCATTTCATAAGTCTCTTCCGCTGCCATCTCCTGTTCCGTGTGCACGGTATATTTCCTGTACGCGCTGTCAAACTGCTTGCGGCAGCAGTTGATCGTCACCCGCAGGAGCCACGGTTTCAGATGGGCTTCCCCCTGTATCCTGTCCCTGTATCTGACGAGCCGTAAAAACACTTCCTGAAACACGTCTTCTGCCTCGCTTCTGTTCTTCATCTGGACCAGTGCAAGACGGTAGACCATGTCTCCATAAGTCTGAAGCGCCTCTTCTACATCTATCTGTTTCTGTCTGCTTTTCACTCGTTCTCTCATAAGTAATACCTTTGCCCCTGCCTGCGGGTTACACTTTCTTCTCTCATTTTTCAAAATATGCCACGATCAGATCCACCATCCTGCTGTAACTCTGCACTCCGTCTGCCTGCCCGTTGGCCTTAAGATATGTATCATTGATCTTGTCTGCTGTCTCAGATATCCGGCCCTCATATGCGTCCCAAAAGGTACTGTTCGCCTCCAAGTCAGGTTCCACTTCCCCTTCAAGGAGCTGCCTCACCTCCTGCCATGCCTCATGATCCGTCCGGTACAGCGCATTCATGCAGTACACCCATCCCGACAGATATCCGCTGTACCGGAAATCAGTCCGCTCTGACTCTATACAGGCAAGAAATGCAATGAAATTTGCTTCCACTGTAAACGGTGAATATATTCCGGTCAATCCCTGATAAGAGAGAATCTCTGATAGCAGCAGCTTCTTTGGCTGAGGATAGTAACCCTCTAATGCAGGAAAATTCTCTGCCAGCGCATACATCGCCTCCACAGCCCCTTCTCCTTCCGGGGCTTCCAAAGTCATCACGCCGCTGCTGTCACGGTCAACCTCTCCGGAAATCGTATTCACTTCCTCAGTCAGCCACAGACAGACCTCCTTCAGGTCCTGTGCCGTGTATCTGTAAGTAATGATCCCCTCCTCTTCGGAAAAGGATTTTCTGTGATAATTGATCCCACAGCATATGGTGTAAAGAAATGCCAGGATACCTGCCGCCAAAAGAATACAGGACAGCCAGGGTACTGCGCCATGGATCCCTTTTCTGACCGCTGCTGCCAGGGACAGGAGAAACACAGCTGCCAGTATATAAAGTGCCATCTCTGATACGGAAAAGGGAAACAGCCCCCACAGCCGGCCCAGGCTGTTCACAAACAGAGAATATACATTCTCAGAATACCATTCGGCAAACCCCGGCTGCTTCGCCGCAAGCGCCATCAGCGCCGCGCTGATGGCGAGAAGAAGCACTGCCGCTGCCAGTCTGCATTTCAATCTCCTCTGCGAAGCGGACCCCGGAGCTGCCGCTTTTTTTCCATTAGAACGTATCTTCATCTGCTGTACCTTCCTGCTTCTGTCTTCGTGCCTTTTCTATGCAGACGCCCCCTCCGTCTGTATGACCGTAAAGAATTACATTCATTATACTGTTTTTCCGGCAGACGGGCAATGTGAAGGCTGAGTTTCCCAGATTTTCTATATTTCCAAAAAAAGGCAGTCTTCCGACCGCCTTTCTATTTTTTGATTTCACACTGTTTATTTACCGCCTATCCCTTGGTCCACACATGCACCACATCCGTCCCCGGGCTGCACAGCTCGATCTGACTATTGTCTTCATTCAGCGTATACGCAAACTCCAGTGATCCCCCGGGCACTACGAGTTTCAGCAGAAGAGTGCCGTCCGCATCCTGTACTGCGCTGTATGTCCCTTCTGTATCATTGTCGGAGCCTTTGATCGTTACCTTATTATCCTTCTCAAATACATACCTGTTTCCACTCGGGTCTTTCCATTCGCCCACGATCCCTGCCGCACGCTCGTCTCCCATATCAAGGAATTCAAGGTCAGCCGGGACAAGACGGATATCCTTCCCTCCGTTAAGTGACGCAAGGTTAAAACCATATCCTGTTTCATCAGATGAGAGCGCATACAGCTCCGTCTCTTCAGAGCCGTCCAGCTTGATCTCTAACGTGATATTCTTATCTTCGTCAAACCCGCATTCAAATGTAAACGGATCTTCATTTTTCGTGCCTGTTCCGTCCGCTTCCATTTTATAGACATCATTCCCGCCATCTACGTTCCATGTCTTTATCAGTAAATTCTTAACTGCTTCGCTGGGCGCGATAAGCCCCTGCTTTCCCGAGTCTTCCATCTGCTCTGCATACTGATCCACTTCATCCGTAGTCGACGCCGCGGGTTCATCCTTCCCCCCGCATCCGGATATACAAAACACGGCCGCCAATGCCAGAATCAACATTTTCTTTTTCATAGCTGTCCATCTCCAATGCATAATTAATGATCTTTTACAATTGTACACTATTCTTTATACAGCGTACAGTTCTTTTCACGCACAATTCAAAAAAGGACCTGTTATTATGCTTCCATAAAAAC
>USKR01000036.1 GCA_900555215.1 uncultured Ruminococcus sp. | reverse complement strand
CTGAACGGCACTATATCAGTAAACCTATCAGCTCAGCCGCCGTAATCATCCGCCCTCTTGAAGACATCTGCGACATGCGTTACAATTAATTTATTCAACAGCAGCCTGATCACAACGGAAAACAACCGCTTGAAAATATAAGAGAGGAGCATTTCAATGAAACCATATGAAAGATTGTTAAAATACATTGCCATAAGAACGCCCAGCGATGAAGAAAGCAGTACGGTCCCGTCTTCCACATGCCAGTTTGAACTCGCACAGCATCTCTTACGCGAGCTTTTTACGATGGGAATCACAGACGTTAAGGTCGACACCCAATGCTATCTGTACGCCCACATCCCGCCCACGCCGGGATACGAGGACCGTCCCAGACTCGGCTTCATCGCGCATCTGGACACGGTGTCCGAATTCTGCGGCCGCCGGATCGTCGCGGAGATCCACGAAGATTACAATGGCAGGGACCTTCCCCTCGGCACGAGCGGGCGCATCCTCTCGCCGGATATGTTCCCCCATCTCCGGGAACTCAAAGGCCGTACCCTGATCACAAGCGACGGCACCACAATCCTCGGCGCGGACGATAAGGCGGGCATCGCGGAGATTATGACCATGGTGGAGCGTATCCTTGACGAAAATATCCCCCACGGCCCTGTTTCCATCGCTTTTACCCCTGACGAGGAGATCGGCATGGGCGCCGCCCATTTTAATATAGAAGAATTCGATGCTGACTTTGCGTACACACTTGACGGCGACACGGAAGGGGAGATCCAGTACGAGAACTTCAACGCGGCAAAGGCGGAATTTCAGGTCACGGGCGTAAATGTCCACCCGGGTTCTTCCAAAGACGTCATGGTAAACGCCACTCTCGTGGCAATGGAGATCAACGCCCTGCTGCCCGCAGATGAGACTCCCCGGGACACGGACGGCCGCGAAGGTTTCTACCATCTTACAGATATGCACGGAGATGTAGGAAGTGCGGTCATACGCTATATCATCCGCGACCATGATGCAGAAAAATTTGAGGCACGCAAAGAAACGCTCCGCAGGATTGAAAAGAAGATCAATGAAAAATGGGGAAGAGGCACTGCCGTCCTCTCCATAACCGACCAGTACCGGAACATGGCAGAAATCATCTCCGGCAGCATGCATCTGATCGAAAATGCCGAAAAAGCCTGTGAAAACGCAGGCGTCACACCTGTGATCCTTCCGATCCGCGGCGGCACGGACGGCGCGCAGTTAAGCTTTAAAGGACTTCCCTGCCCGAATCTGGGAACCGGCGGCCACGGGTATCACGGACCGTATGAGCACATTACGGCAGAGGGTATGGAGGCAGCGTGCAGGATTGCGCTGGAACTGGTGAAGATTTATGCTGAGAAAACAGGCATTGGCACAGATCTGAAGACACAGACCGAACAATAGCAACACTAACTAAGATGGGGAGGATATGATGGATCATAATATTTTGAAAAAAAGTCTCAGAATCGCAGCTGTCCTGTCATTCTTCCTGTTTTGCGCATTCGCTTTTTCCGGCTGCGGACATTACAGCAGACGGGAAGCTGCTGAATGGTTTCAGAAGAATGTGGTCGATGAGGGGATCCTGGTCTCCAAAGAATACACGGACCGGGAAGACAGCAGCGGAGACACGGAGCGTGTATGGACCGCTCATCTGAAAGATCTGCCGGAAGTAGAATTCGAACTCATCAGCCGCAGGACAGTCTCTCTTTTCGTCACTTATGATATGGAAACCACCTACCATCTGGAGATGGGCAGATTTTATCTGGAAAAATATAAAGACAGCAGCCCGTCTGCTCTCAGCGGACTCGAGACCGGCACCGATGTTTCGGAACAGCGCCTCACTATCAGCGGAATCTACGATACCATGCCAGAGATCGACACGATCTGCCGGAAAATGGGGAGCCTGGAAGACTATATTACGGCGCAGAAGTATCCCTGCCAAGTCACTTACGCCCTCGCCTACCGCGAGCCGCTTACTTTTGACGCCGCGGAAGAACCATTTACCATGCGGTACACCTGCGTATCTGAGGACGGAGACGGATCCGATCCTGACTCTCTCAATGCAGGAACACTTGCAGATACTCTTCGGGATCGGGCGCAGAAAGCATTTGCCGGATACGCCGCTGCCTATCGGCTCGAGACTGATCAATTTACAGAAGAACAGCTTGACAACGCTGTTTCCGAGTACAGTGACCGCCGTTTTACTATCACCCGTCCTGACGGCATGGAAATCTGCTATCCGGAACTGCTCCTTGCCCGCTATGGCAGTATGTCATTTGGCTGCCTCTATGAGGTCCTGGTACGCGAAGGTGTATATGAGGTGTCCGGTACTTCGGAGGAATTTACTTTTACCGCGTCCGACGGCTCCTCCTGCTCCTTCTCCTACTCATACAAAATGTCTGAGGACAGCTCCGGCAAATCTTCGGACATCGGCGGCTGTACAGATGCGTACTATTATCTTTCAGACGGGGACAAAGTCATCCTGTCAGACGCTCCATTAATAGACAGCGAACAATTTTCCGAACTGACCGGACTGTCCTTCAAAAGTATTGACAGCTGAGATGCCCTATGTCCCCGGCAGATTCCTTTCAAGCACACAAAAAAGCCTTTAAATACCGTTTTCCCGGTGTTTAAAGGCTTTTCATACATTTACGTTTAAATCAATTAGTCCTGAACGTACGGCATCAGAGAAATATGTCTAGCTCTCTTGATCGCTACTGTAAGAGCTCTCTGGTGTTTTGCACAGTTGCCTGTGATTCTTCTCGGGAGGATCTTTCCTCTCTCAGAAACATATTTCTTCAGCTTTGCAACGTCCTTGTAATCAATTTCGTTATTCTCTTTACCACAGAACACGCATACTTTTTTTCTTCTGCGTGCCGGGCCTCTTCTCTTGAAGCCGCCCTCTGGTCTGCTTCCCTTTTCGTAAGCCATGATGGTTCTCCTTTCTTCACAATGAAGTTCTTTTTCCTAGGCTCGAAAAGACCTCGCCAAAGAAAAAGAACGACCTCGCACTAAGTTCGCGCTGCGCCTGCGGCTTGTGCTCACTAAGTGCTTCCGGTCAGTTGAACGGCAGCTCCTCATCAATGCCATCAGGGATATTCATAAATCCGTCGCCTGCCGGTGCACTCGGCGCCGGTGCCGGAGCCGGCTGGTGGTAAGAGGATCTGTTTGCCTCGCTCTCAGCCCTGCTCTCTGCGAATTCCTGTTCCTCCACGATCACTTCTGTGGTGTATACTCTCACCCCGTCTTTGTTCGTGTAGCTTCCGGTCTGGATACGTCCGGAAATGGAAACCCGCATTCCCTGGCGGAAATATCTCTCCGCAAACTCTGCGGAACGTCCGAATACAACGCACGGAATGAAATCCGCTGTCGGCTCTCCGTCCCTCTTAAATCTGCGGTCAACGGCAACTGTGTATCTCGCAACCGCCGTTGCGTTCTCTCCCTGTGAATATCTGACTTCAGGATCTCTTGTCAACCGTCCTACTAAAACTGCCTTATTCATATATACCTCTTTCCGCTTATGCTTCCTGTTTCACGCATAAATATCTGAGCACGTTGTCCATAATGCGGATACGCTGTTCCACTTCACCAGGAACTGTAGTCTCAGCCTCGAAGTGTACGAAGTAGTAATATCCTTCTGTCATCTTCTGGATCTCGTAAGCGAATCTTCTCTTGCCCCACTCATCTACGTCTGTCACGTTGCCGCCGAAACGTGTGATCAGTGCTTTCACTTTCTCGATTACGTCTGCTCTTGCTTCGTCTTCGAGTTTTGCGCTCACAACAACAGCTAATTCATACTTATTCATGTTCTTGCACCTCCTTATGGTCTCTGGCCCCCGGCTCCACTCCGGGAACAAGGAATTATGATACTTGCCGAAATAGCTTCCGACAGTATGTCACGGTTATTCATGATACCATAAGAAAGCAGGTGTTTCAAGCTTTTTTTACTATATTTCTGGTATTTTTTTCAACCAGACGGCGCGGAACCATGATCTGATGTCCGCAGCCTTTGCATTTCAGACGAAAGTCCGCTCCCACTCGCAGCACTTCCCAATCTTTGCTTCCACAGGGATGCGGTTTTTTCATCGTAATTACATCCCCCACATCAAATCTGTCTGCCATTATCCCATTTCCTTTCCCGGCTGTGTTAATCCGTTGCCGTAAGCACGCCCTGTACGAGGAACCGCTCATCATCCCGCACATTCGTACAGGTAGACAGACTGACAATCTGCGACTGGGCGTTCAGTTCAACATCCACCTTATAATTAGAAGAGTCCTGGCAAAGCTTCAGATATTCTTCATACTCTGCATCTGAAGCATAATCGATCTTATAATTATCGGATGTATCCTTTACTACTCCTGCAGAAAATACTGTGTATGTCCTCACTTTCCCATCCGGTGTATAGATATAAAAATTCGGGTGTTCCTTACAGAAGGATTCACTTTCATATTCCAGAAGCTGCGAAAACATCTCTCCGCCCACATTCAAATGGTGCCCGTAGATAAAGGTGTTTCTGTCAGAAAAATCGCTGCTGTTCCTGTAATCCATAAAGATCGCGCCCAGCTTGTTGTCATTTGCCGTAAATGTCTTAGTCAGGTAATCCTCATTATCAGCGCTCTTTACAACCGGATAGTTAATGATAGAAGGTTCATCAAACCTGATCCAGGCCGCTGTATCTGAATTTTCCTTGAGCAGAGCGTCAAAATCCACCTTAAATCCGCTTCCGTCTTCATCTGCTGTTATGGCAAGGTCTTTGATCTCATCATAGATCTTTCCTCCGGAATAATACGGAACCAGCATTGCAATCAATTGATACAATGAGAAAACAAACACGCAGACTGCAGCGACCAGGACCACGCTTGATATCACATTAAACCGGGCTCTTTTCTGCTGTCTCTTCTTCCTCGAGCCTCCTGTTTTTCCCGGCTGTCCCGGTTTTCTTCCGGAACTCTTCTTTCTGCTGTTCTCACCCCGGTCAGTTTTCCCCGGTTTTTTCTTCTGCTGCGCCGCTGCGGCTTGCAGACCGTCTCTTTTCTCTGTTTTCTCACTGCCGGCATTTTCCCGGCGGACTTTTCTTCCCATCTGCGGCGGCTCTCCTGCGCGGCACGCTTCTTTCTGACCTCCGTACTGACGCTCCCTCCGGCTTGCGCGGTACGCTTCCGTCCGCTTTCCGTGAAGCAGAAGCTTCCTCCGGTCTGCGGCGCCTTCTATGTACAGGGCGCTTCTGTGCACCGCTTTCTGCTTTTTTCTTCTCTTCTCTGTCCATTGCACCTATTCCTCTTATCTTTTTATATTGGATTGCTGAAAGGATCTCTTAAAATCCCAGATTTTCATCCACGAGTATGACCTCAAATCTGCGAGGGATCCGGCTGAATCTTGTAACCATGATCTGACAGCAGATACAGTCCGGACTTTTACAGTCAAAACAGCTTCCGTTTTTCACACATGGGGTGTCAATTCCAAATCTCTGGGTATTGATCGGCGCCGCCTCGTTCCTTGCCCTGTGCATGGCGTCCTCTTCTGTCTTCACGATCTTGTTCATCCCCACTATGAGAAGTACATTTTTCGGACCGAAGGCATACGCCGCGACACGGTTCGCATTTCCGTCTATGTTCACAAACACCCCGTCTTCACTCATGGCATTCACACTTCCCAGGAACCAGTCACAGGTAAATGCCTTCAGGGCGATCTCATTTCTCTCCTCCGGAGTCTCCGCCTTATCCCGGTCATAAAATTCATAATTTCCGGAAGCCACTGCATCCAAAAGCCCGACCTCCCGCACAGACATCGATCCTCCCATATTGACGGTGCTTCCCTCCGGGATCAGTTCCAGCGCCTTCTTCACGGCTTCTTCTTTTGTCGCCGCATAATACGCCTCCATATTCCTGGATTCCAATGCCTTTACGACACGTTTCCCCAGGGCTTCGTTTCTTTTCTGTCTTACATCCATCGTAACGACCTCGCTTCCTTTCATTACATACGCGGCATCCGCCGCCCGGTTACCTGTTTTCCCCTGTTCCCGCCGCAATTACAGCCAGTATGCCGCAAGCACAGCAGGGTGAAACGGTTTCATCGCTTCGAATTGCACGAATGCGCAATTATTATAGCATATATTTGTGAAAAATCACATTCTTTATAGTAATTTACCTATTCTTTTATGGTACTCTTCCACTATTCCGCTCTTTTCCCGTTACTTGATACCAGTGTTCAGCAGAGTCTCCACCTCATCCATCTGCCGCACCACATCCTCTCTTCTCTCGTCAAAGAGAAGCCCTTTGTTGTACCTGTAATACAGATCGCTGCCGTTTTCCCTGATAAACCAGGTACTGTAATAATTGTCATTAAGCTCTGTGACGAACGCTACCATCTCCTGACTCTCACCGAACGCGTCCTCCATAAACCGAAAAGCATTTTCCAGCACATCGGAGGCATATCTCTGCGCAGCATCCAGTTCTTCTTTTTCCCGGGCAAACATTTCCCTGACACTTTCAAACGCGTCGTCATCAGAAAAAATCTCCCCCTTTAATCCAAGCGCGAAACGGGTCAGAGCATCGATCACGAGGTTCAGGGTATGCTCCTGCTCCTTTGTCAGAACCTCCGCGCGTTTCTGTTCTTCTAAGTCTTTCTCCGCCATCGCTCGCACATCGTCCAGCATCATGACAGACTGATTATCCCTGTAATAGATAAGATATTCATACAGCTTCGCCACATATGCATCATGGCGGTAACATTCCCGGAACAGTTCTCCCAGCCTGCCGCTCAAGAGACTTACGATGCTCAGATGCTCGTCAAAGGATGCCGCCCCGATCTTACCGAGCACACCCGCATCCCATCTGCCGTCTAAAATATCCTCTATTTTATAGTCTGTCCTGTATTTATAATACAGCTCCAGATAATTGGCAAAATCCTTTGCGATCATCCTGTGCTGGATATACTGGTACGCCACATCCCGGTCAATGGTCTTTCCCAGCTTCTCATATACCTGGATGAGCTGCGACAGGTCTTCCCATCCTCTCGCCGTGGCAAAGAGCTTGCCGTCCACTGTGTTCTCGACCCGGTAAAAGTTCTCCCTGCGCAGCTCCAGATAGGAAATGACAGCCGGATGGATGCCCTGACGGTACGCGTATTCCTTCCAAACCGGGAAGTCTGCCTCCACATCAATCTTCTTGAGCCTGTCCAGGGTCACTACATCGAACTCCCGCACGGATTTATTGTACTCCGGCGGATTCCCTGCCGCCACGATGATCCACCCTTCCGGCACTCTGTGGGTGCCGAAAGTCTTTCCCTGAAGGAACTGGAGCATAGCCGGCGCCAGAGTCTCAGACACACAGTTTATCTCATCGATAAAAAGGATACCTTCCTTCATCCCCGTATGCTCCATCTTTTCATACACAGAGGCAATGATCTCGCTCATCGTATATTCCGTCACCGAATACTTCCTTCCTCCGTATTCTTTCTCGCGGATAAACGGGAGCCCCACGGCACTCTGCCGGGTATGGTGGGTAATGGTATACGCCACCAGACCGATCTTCAGTTCTTTTGCAACCTGTTCCATGATCTGCGTTTTCCCGATTCCCGGCGGTCCCATGAGGAGCACCGGGCGCTGTCTCACTGCCGGTATCTCATATTCACCAAAAGCATTCTTTAGAAGATATGCTTCTACCGCGTCTTTAATTTCCTGTTTTGCACGTTTTATATCCAAACTGTATTCCTCCTGTTTACAATTCTCTTTTCAGACTGTCGCCGCTGATCACCAGACGCACCGCCCAGGGCGGCACGTCCGCGTCCCTGTAATCCTCCTCCAGAAATACGAACGCAGTCCTGTACGACGGCATTTTATTCGGGTAGATCCCGTATCCGTCCGTAAAATAGATCAGCCCTTTCAGATTTACATATTCCCCTTTTTCAATCAGGCTGTCTACATATTCAAAAGCCGGCCGGAAGTCCGTCCCGCCCTCTCCGTACAATCGAAAATGCCCCATATATTCCTTTAATTCTTCCTGCGATGTAACTTTTACATCCTCGTGCACCCTCTCATCACACTGGATGATATGGATATCTACTTTTTGGAAGAAACTTTCATTTTCCGCGAGCACATTGTATGTCTCCTCCAGGAACCGGCGCACCAGTTCCCCGGAGCAGGAGATGGATGTGTCCACAACAACCGCAAACTCTTCTACTTTACGCACTTCTCTTGTCTCAAGCGGCTCGATGAGCGGCATATTCCCGTACAGAGACAGACCGTAAGTATAAAATCCATAATCAAACGTATCCTCATCCGCTTTTAATTCCTCGCGGAACACAGAAAATTTCCTCAGAAATTCACGGTAATCATGACGTTCCCTGTTCTCTATCCGCAGTTCGTCAAGGAAATCCCCGCTCTGCCCGGACGCTTCTTTGGAAAATGTCTCAAGATCCGTCTCCATCTTCTCGTCGATGTCTTTCCATTTTTTC
>USKR01000035.1 GCA_900555215.1 uncultured Ruminococcus sp. | reverse complement strand
TATATGTTTCCACTGAGGACGGCAGTGTGGGGACAAAGGGGAATGTCATGGACGCGATCCGGGAAAACGGACTGGAAGCAGATATGATCTTTGCCTGCGGGCCGACTCCAATGCTCCGCGCGATCAAAGAGTATGCTGAGAAAAATAACATTGTATGCTATCTTTCTCTGGAGGAGAGGATGGCGTGCGGGATCGGCGCCTGTCTTGCGTGTGTCTGCCAGACAAAGGAGAAGGATCACCACAGCAATGTCAACAATAAAAGGATCTGTAAGGATGGTCCGGTATTTCTGTCAACGGAGGTGGAGATCTGATGGATATGAGAGTAAATATCGCAGGCGTTGAGTGGAAGAATCCGGTGACAGTCGCGTCAGGCACATTTGGATCGGGGGCAGAGTTTGCAGAATTTGTGGATCTGAACAGACTGGGTGCTGTGACTACAAAAGGAGTGGCAAATGTCCCATGGGCGGGGAATCCGACGCCAAGGGTTGCGGAGACATACGGAGGCATGATGAACGCGGTGGGCCTCCAGAATCCCGGAATCGATGTATTCTGCGAGCGCGATATCCCGTTTCTCAGACAGTATGACACAAGGATTATTGTGAATGTGTGCGGCAGATCTGTCGAAGATTACTGTGAGGTAGTCGAGCGCCTGGCGGATGAGGATGTGGATATGCTGGAGATAAATATATCCTGTCCTAATGTCAAAGAAGGCGGCATTGCCTTTGGACAGGATCCCAGAGCGGCTGAAGAAATTACAAAAGCGGTAAAGAAATACGCAGCGCAGCCTGTTATAATGAAATTAAGCCCCAATGTGACAAGCATTGCCGAGATGGCTAAGGCAGTGGAAGCCGGCGGCGCGGATGCAGTGTCCCTGATCAATACGATCACAGGGATGAAGATTGACATCCGCAGAAAAGCATTCCTTCTGGCGAACAGAACCGGCGGTGTGTCCGGACCGGCGATCCATCCGATAGCGGTGCGTATGGTATATGAAGCAGCAAATGCTGTAAAAGTACCGGTCATCGGCATGGGCGGGATTGCTTCCGCTGAGGATGCCATAGAGATGATCCTTGCCGGAGCCAGCGCTGTATCCGTGGGCACGGCGAATTTCTATGATCCGGCAGTTACTATGGAGATCGTGGACGGGATCGAGAATTATATGAAAGAACAAGGATTTGATACGGTCGCCGATATGGTGGGAATCGTGAAATAAAACAGGCTGTAAAATAGGGAAGGCATCTCCTGCGGGAGGTGTCTTTTTCTGTAAACTTGTTTTCCGATGTTTCATTGAAAATAGCGTGGACTTATGTTAGAATTGTAAAGAATTAGAAAACAATACGATCTGCATGCCTGCGAGCATGATGAATATACAGGAGGTTTTACAGTAATGGAGAGTTATAAGAAAGAATTTATCGAGTTCATGGTGGACAGCGATGTGCTGAAATTCGGAGAGTTTACCCTGAAGAGCGGAAGGAAATCTCCGTTTTTTATGAATGCAGGAGGTTATGTAACAGGTTCCCAGTTAAAGAAGCTGGGAGAATATTATGCAAAAGCGATCCACAATACATACGGCGATGATTTTGACGTGCTGTTCGGACCTGCGTATAAGGGAATCCCGCTGAGCGTCGTCACGGCGATCGCATACAGTGAATTATACGGAAAAGAAGTGAGATATTGTTCAGACCGTAAGGAAGAAAAGGATCACGGCGCTGACAAAGGCAGCTTCCTTGGGAGCAAATTAAAAGATGGAGACAGAGTAGTCATGATCGAGGATGTGACTACATCCGGAAAATCAATGGAAGAGACTGTACCTAAGGTAAAGGGCGCGGCAGATGTGGAGATCGTGGGACTTATGGTGTCTTTGAACCGCATGGAAGTGGGAAAAGGCGGCGAGAAATGCGCGCTTGACGAGGTGAAGGATCTGTACGGCTTTGACACTGCGGCGATCGTGACAATGGAAGAAGTTGTGGAGTGTCTGTACAACAAAGAATACAAAGGAAAAGTTATCATCGATGATACATTAAAAGCAGCCATCGACACATACTATGAAACATATGGAGTGAAATAGGGAGGCGCGGACTATGGAAAAAGCATATCTTACAATGAAGAACAGCGGCGCAGGCAGTATTGCGATAGGTATCATCGTTCTGGTCGTGGGTATTACGGTGGGAGTGCTTTCCATTGTGAGCGGCGCCAGTCTGCTGAAGCATAAGAGAGAAATTACATTTTGACTGCGGGGTATCCGCAAGTCTGTTACGGGGGACAGATCATACACGATCTGTCCCTCGTTGACTGAATGTTCAGACAATTTATCGAAAAGGGGTCTGACCCCTTTTGGGAGAGCTGTCTGACAATTTATGAAGAGGTATTGTTTTGACAAATAAAAAGAAAAAGTTATTCAGGGCGCTGGGTAAAGTCCTGTTTTTGTTATATGTTGTGTTCCTGATCTATTTCCTGTTCCTCGCCGAATGGTATGGCAGGACGGAGATATCGGCGGAATATCGGTATAATCTGGAACTGTTCAGGGAGATCAAGAGATTTATTATTTACAGAGACCAGTTGGGGACATTTGCAGTGTTTGCAAATCTGGCGGGGAACATTCTGATTTTTGTTCCATATGGCTTTTTTATTTCCATGGCCAGCAGGACAAGAGGGTTTTTCAAGACTTTATTTTTCAGTATGGGACTGAGCCTGTGTGTGGAGATCATACAGCTTTTTACGCGAGTGGGGAGTTTTGATGTGGATGATATCCTTTTGAACACGATCGGAGGCGTGCTCGGGTATATTACTTTTCTGATATGTAATGGAATAAGGAGAAAACATGATGTTCGGAAATGAAAAAAGCGCTGAACAGCGGCAGAAGGAAAAGGAACGCAGAAAAAGAGGAACGCGGAAATATGGCAGGGCGAAATTTAAGAATTCCCGCAAAGGGACTATATCCTGCATAAGCGGCGCAGGGGCAATTCTTATTCTGGCAGGATGCATTTTGTACGCATTTATCGCCCGCGGGGAAGCTGCCGGGATCGTTGGAGGGATCGTCATTATTTCATTTCTGTTATCGATCTGGGGAATCCGCTGCGCGATACAGGGGTTCCGGGAGCGTGACCGCAGTTATCTGACCTGTAAGATCGGACTGCCTGTAAATGCGGCCGCCCTTATCATATTCCTTGCAATATTTATAGGAGGCCTGAACTGATGGATGGTAAAGACATGCAGAAAGAAAGAAATGAACAGTATGAGGAACGGCATGAACTCGCAGTGGGACGCCTGAGAGGTATTGTCACTGAGGAGACAGTGCCGCAGAAATATGTGCCGTATTTTCAGGATACGGCGATCTTTCTTCTTGAGCTTGAAAATGTGAGGCGCAAGGTCGCTTCCGGCGAATGGGAAAGATACAGCCTGGAGGAAATGAAGAGCTTAAATGAGATCCTTTACAGCGGCATTATTGGGGAACGTTATGCAAGCAGTTATGCAAATCCGGCTTATGCGGCAGAAAAGCTGGGAATGGATATCGGCAGGCTGTTAAGTCTTTTAAATGCTGAGATGAGGTCGGGAATACCCTGTTCATTTGAGAACAGGATTGATTATCTGACGATCCTCTATGAATTGTTTATCGAAGTGTACAACAGTTTTGAGGGAACATCAGAGGAGGGGTCTGAGAAAGATACAGAAGAATCAGCGGCAGAGCTGGCTGAGCAGGTGCGGGATATCATTTACTGGTATGCCAGCGATTACTGTGATGTGTTCCTTGCGGACAGGGTCATGGAACAGATTGATCCGGAACGTTCCTTTGCGGCAGATATTATCGAACATGCGGATCTGGAAAGCGACCGTTATCTGTACCGTTTCGGGGAATATATCACGGAGAATGAGCTGGGGACGGCAAGACATCTGCGTTCTCTGCCAGAGGATACGATCCAAAGGATGGCAGACGTGTATACAGAGGGATACCGTATTGGTTTCATCAATACGGGGAAGGATCTGTCAAAGAAATCCGTAGTCAATATCCGGTACAATCTGGGCTTTGAGAAAGTGATCCGGGCTGCCATAGATAATTTTCGGAAGATGGGCTTGAAACCGGTCATTTACCGGGCGGCATCCAGTGTGATCACGAAGCGGGAGCACCATAAGATCGGCTATTACGGCGCGGTCGCTAACTGGCAGTACGAGTATGATCACCGTCAGGACCAGGCTCTTTTTATGGATAAGCGTTACATCGAGCGCAGGCTGGAAGTTATGCGCACTGTGTATGAACAGCACAGGGGGCTGGCTGCTCAGTTTGCAGGACCGGCTGTGATGGAGACATTCGGGGAGACTCCGTTTTCTCCAAAGCAAGTGCCGGAAGCTCCGTCCTATACGGATGAGCAGAGGGAACTGGCTCTCAAGTATGACAGCCGCTCCGGACAGCTTACCAATGAATATATCAAAGGAGAAGAGCGAAGCTTTACGATCGTTGCCTATCCTGTGCCCGAGATCGGAGAGCGGTATCCGGAGATCTTTGATGAAGTGATCAAAATCAATACGCTGGATGCAGAGCTTTACGAAAAAGTACAGCAGACCATGATCGATGCACTTGACCAGGGAGAATACGTCCGTGTAACAGGAAAAGGAGAGAATCATACAGATATCCGTGTGCAGCTCCATCCTCTGGCTGACCCGGACAAGGAGACAAAATTCGAAAACTGTGTGGCTGACGTAAATATCCCTGTGGGCGAGGTGTTCACGTCTCCCGTACTGGAAGGTACTTCCGGGGTGCTTCATGTGAGCCGGGTCTATCTGGAAGGACTGGAGTATAAGGATCTGGAGCTTGTATTCCGGGATGGGATGATAGAGGATTACCGATGCGGAAATTTTGCAGACGAGGAGCAGGGGCGAAGATATATTTATGACAATATCCTGAAGAACCACAGCACGCTGCCCCTTGGAGAGTTTGCAATCGGGACAAATACAACGGCATATGTGGCTGCAAGGAAATACGGGATCGAGAATAAGATGCCGATCCTGATCGCGGAGAAAACGGGACCTCATTTTGCTGTGGGAGATACGTGTTATTCCTGGAGCGAGGACATCAGGGTTTACAATCCATCCGGGAAAGAGATCGTGGCAAAGGACAATTCGATTTCCCTGAAAAGGCGGATAGATGTGTCAAAAGCTTATTTTAACTGCCATACAGATATAACCGTGCCTTATGAAGAGTTAGAAGAAATAAGTGTAGTGACAAAAGAAGGGAAACACATTATACTATTAAAAGACGGAAAATTCGTACTTCCGGGAACAGAAGTTCTAAATGAACCATTAAAAGGATTTACGCATTCTAAGGAGGAAATGAAATGCCAAAAGTAGGAATCGTTATGGGCAGCGACTCTGACCTGAAGGTGATGAGCAAAGCTGCATCTATGCTGGAGAAATTCGGGATCGACTATGAGATGACGATCATCTCCGCTCACCGTATGCCGGATATATTTTTTGACTGGGCGAAAGCCGCGGAAGGAAAGGGAATCAAGGTAATCATCGCAGGAGCCGGAATGGCGGCTCATCTTCCGGGAATGTGTGCTGCGCTCTTCCCGATGCCGGTCATCGGAGTGCCAATGTCCGGGAAGAACCTGGACGGTATGGACGCGCTCTACTCCATCGTACAGATGCCGGTAGCGACTGTAGCCATTGACGGAGGAATGAATGCTGCGATCCTCGCGGCAAAGATCCTTGCCACATCAGATGCAGAAGTGCTTAATAAACTGAAGGACTATTCCGCAGAAATGAAGGATACAGTGCAGGCAAAGGCAGATAAATTAAAAGAGATCGGTTACGAGGCGTATCTGAACAGTTGAGGACCGGCCGGATAAGGCAGTATTGAAAACAGACATCCCGCGGACAGCGGGGTTCGATAAGGAGATCAGATTATGGATTATAAAAATGCGGGCGTTGATATTGAGGCTGGTTACAGATCAGTTGAACTTATGAAGGAGCATGTGAAGAAGACGATGCGCGAGGAGGTGCTCGGCGGACTTGGCGGATTCTCCGGGGCGTTTTCACTGGCGAAGATTAAGGAGATGGATGAGCCGGTGCTCCTTTCAGGGACAGACGGATGCGGCACAAAAGTCAAGCTGGCGATGGTTATGGATAAGCATGACACTATCGGGATCGATGCAGTGGCGATGTGTGTGAACGACATTGCCTGCGCGGGCGGGGAACCGCTGTTTTTCCTGGATTATATTGCCTGCGGAAAAAACGAGCCGGAGAAGATCGCAGAGATCGTAAAAGGAGTGGCTGACGGGTGTCTCCAGTCGGGCGCTGCTTTGATCGGAGGAGAGACGGCAGAGCATCCGGGGCTTATGGCTGAAGACGAGTACGACCTGGCGGGTTTTGCGGTTGGTGTATGTGATAAAAAGGATATGATCACAGGTGAGAACTTAAAGCCGGGAGACGTTTTGATCGGAATGGCGTCCTCAGGAATCCACAGCAACGGATTTTCTCTTGTAAGAAAGGTCTTCAATATGAAGAGAGAAGCCCTGGATACATACTATGACAGTCTGGGGTGCACACTTGGGGAGGCGCTGCTTGCTCCGACCAGGATTTATGTAAAAGCATTAAAGAGTATCAAGGACGCAGGAGTCACTGTAAAGGCGTGCAGCCATATAACGGGCGGCGGCTTTTATGAAAATGTTCCGCGTATGCTGAAGGATGGCACAAGGGCAGTCATAAAGAAAGACAGCTATCCGATCCCGCCAATCTTCAATATGCTTTCTGCAGACGGCGATGTGGAAGAGCATATGATGTACAACACGTTTAATATGGGGCTTGGCATGGTCCTTGCAGTAGATGAGGCAGATGTTGACCGCGCTATGGAAGCGGTCAGGGCGGCAGGAGAAGCGCCATATGTTGTCGGCAGCATCATCGAGGGAGAAAAAGGAGTAGATTTATGTTAGAGACAAAAGCCGAGGACAGCCGGAAGAATGAAGGCGCATGCCGCATCGTTGTGATGGTATCCGGCGGCGGAACAAACCTCCAGGCTGTTATTGACCGTGTGAAAGATGGAAATATCACGAACACGGTGATCGCGGGCGTGATCAGTAATAATAAAAATGCATATGCCCTGAAGCGCGCGGAAGAGAACGGAATCCCTTCGAAATGTATTTCCCCAAAAGATTATGAGTCAAGGGAGATATTTAATGAAAAACTGCTGGAGGCGGTAAATGGATATGAACCGGATCTTGTAGTTCTGGCAGGATTTCTTGTCGTGATCCCTCCGGAGATGATCGCGCAGTACCGCAACCGCATGATCAACATCCATCCGTCCCTGATCCCGTCTTTCTGCGGGAAGGGATACTATGGACTGAAGGTACATGAGGCGGCGCTTCAGCGCGGTGTGAAAGTTGTCGGCGCGACAGTACATTTCGTGGATGAAGGTACAGATACCGGACCGATCATTCTCCAGAAAGCAGTGGAAGTAGAGCAGGGCGATACTCCGGAAATTCTCCAGAGAAGAGTTATGGAACAGGCGGAGTGGAAGATACTGCCCCGGGCGATCGACCTGATCGCAAACGGCCGGGTAAAGGTCGAGGGCAGCCATGCGGTGATAAGCAAATAAGAGGAGGTTACTATGAAAGTACTGATCGTTGGAAGCGGAGGAAGAGAACATGCCATAGCGGCAAGCGTGGCGAAGAGCCCACGGGCGGACAAGATCTACTGTGCGCCGGGAAATGCCGGGATCGCAGAGTACGCAGAGTGTGTGGATATCGGACCGATGGAGTTTGACAGACTGGCGGCATTTGCAAAAGAAAACGAGATCGATCTGTGTATCGTGGGGATGGATGACCCGCTTGTGGGAGGTCTTGTGGATGTGCTTGAGGAGGCTGGAATCCGCACGTTCGGACCGAGGAAAAATGCTGCGATTCTTGAAGGTTCAAAGGCGTTTTCAAAGGATCTGATGAAAAAGTATAATATCCCCACAGCTGCATATGAGAATTTTACTGACCCGGATAAGGCTCTTGCCTATCTGGAGACGGCAAAATTTCCAATTGTCCTGAAAGCAGACGGACTTGCTCTCGGGAAAGGCGTGCTGATCTGTCAGAACCTCGAGGAGGCAAAAGACGGAGTCAGGACGATCATGCTGGACAAGAAGTTCGGGACAGCGGGAAATGAGATGGTCATTGAGGAATTCATGACCGGACGCGAGGTATCAGTGCTCTCTTTTGTGGACGGCAAGACGATTAAGACGATGACGAGCGCCCAGGACCACAAGCGTGCCGGGGACGGAGATACAGGTCTGAATACGGCAGGAATGGGAACATTCTCCCCCAGTCCGTTCTATACAAAAGAGGTAGAGGAGTTCTGTGACCGGTATATCTATCAGCCTACCGTGGACGCTATGGCAGCAGAAGGACGTCCGTTCAAAGGCGTGATCTTCTTTGGACTGATGCTCACGGCAGACGGACCGAAGGTACTGGAATACAATGCCAGGTTCGGCGATCCGGAGGCGCA
>USKR01000034.1 GCA_900555215.1 uncultured Ruminococcus sp. | reverse complement strand
ATTCCAGACGCCATACTGCCAGTGTGGACGGGTTTGTGCTCGGGGGAAGGTCTGTAGGACCCTGGCTCACTGCGTTCGCATACGGTACGTCCTATTTTTCGGCGGTTGTATTCGTCGGATATGCAGGGCAGTTCGGATGGAAATACGGGATCGCAAGCACATGGATCGGCATTGGGAACGCTGTGCTGGGAAGCCTGCTTGCCTGGGTCGTACTGGGGCGCAGGACCAAGGTCATGACACAGCACCTCGGATCCAGGACGATGCCGGATTTCTTCGGACAGAGATATGACAGCAAGGCACTGAAGGTCACAGCATCTGTGATCGTGTTCGTATTCCTGATCCCGTATACAGCGTCCGTGTACAACGGGCTCTCCAGGCTGTTTGAGATGGCGTTCAACATCCCGTATACATGGTGTGTGATCGTGATGGCGGCATTTACGGCGATTTATGTGATACTGGGCGGATATATGGCAACAGCGATCAATGATTTTATCCAGGGGATCATCATGCTGATCGGGATCGTGGCAGTAGTGGCCGCAGTGCTGAGCGGTCAGGGCGGATTTATGAACGCGATCTCTGAGATGTCTCAGATCCCAAGCGATGTGGCAGTGACACAGGTACAGCCGGGCGCGTTTACCTCTTTCTTCGGCCCGGATCCCATAAACCTTCTCGGGGTTGTGATCCTCACTTCCCTGGGAACATGGGGACTGCCTCAGATGATCGGAAAGTTCTATGCCATCAAGGATGAGAAATCCATTAACACAGGTACCGTGATCTCTACGCTTTTTGCTGTTGTAGTATCAGGAGGATGCTATTTCCTCGGCGGGTTCGGGCGGCTTTTCGACGGCCCGGAGATCTACGACAAGGCGACAGGGGCAGTTGTGTACGACAGCATTATCCCGCATATGCTCTCAGCCCTGCCGGACATCCTGATCGGGATCGTGGTCGTACTTGTCCTCTCGGCATCCATGTCCACGCTGTCATCGCTGGTGCTGACATCCAGTTCTACTCTGACACTGGATCTTCTGAAGGACAATGTGATGAAAAACATGACAGAAAAGAAGCAGATCATCACCATGCAGGCGCTGATCGTGTTCTTCATCGTGATATCCGTTGTCATCGCACTTGACCCGCCTACATTTATCGCGCAGCTCATGGGGATCTCCTGGGGAGCGCTGGCAGGAGCCTTCCTGGCGCCGTTCCTCTACGGGCTGTACTGGAAGGGCGTGACCCGGGCAGGCGTGTGGGCAGGGTTCATCGCAGGAGTGGGGCTGACTGTGTCCAATATGTTTATCGGATACATCGAATCCCCGATCAACGCGGGCGCAGCGGCAATGGTAGCAGGTCTCATCGTAGTGCCGGTGGTCAGCCTGATCACGCCGAAGCTGAAGAAAGAAAAAGTACAGGAAGTGTTCGAGTGCTATGAAGAAAAAGTGACCATCACGAAGAAACATTCCCTGCAGGAGTAAATCTGTAATTTGCGGGGGAGCCGGACGTTTTACTCTAACAGTGGCTCCCCCGCAAATACAGATTTACAGTACGAGGGATGGTGCGGCATATGTGCGTGCCGCCATTTCCTGGTCGAGCAGGTACAGGCTCTTCGGATCGGATCCGAACAGTTCCATCTTTTTGATCAGGTCGTTCGCGTTTGTCTCTTCCTCGCCCTGTTCTTTGACGAACCAGTCAAGGAACTGCATGGTGCGGAAGTCTTTAATTTCATAGGCTGTTCCGTAAATATTGTTGATGAGGCCCGTTACATAACGCTCATGCTTCAGGCCGGCGTTCAGGACATCGATATGCTTTTCTGCTGAGAATTCCGGCTTTTCGATCGCTTCGAATGTGATCCTGGCGTCATTGTTCTGCATGTACTGTACAAAGAGCATTGCGTGATCTCTTTCTTCCTGTGCCTGGATCTGATACCAGTTCGCAAATCCGTCAAGGCCTTCCTCAGAAAAATAATTTGAAAATGCAAGATACAGATAAGCGGAGTAAAACTCCTTATTGACCTGTGTGTTTAAAAGTTCAGCTACTTTTTCGTTTAACATATGTATAGTACTCCTTTCATAAATTTGCTTAATCCTTATACAGTATAAGCCTGTAAAGAAAGAAAAACAATGGGCTTAATGCAAATAGAGTTTGGAAAATCCCCTGCCATAAGTGAAAATGTGCGGTGAAAGGGTTCGTAAAAAACAGAGCTGAGATTGTATGGGAAAAAATACCTGAAAGGGACTTGTATTTTCAGGAAACAACTATATAATAAAGAAGTGAATAATCCCTAGTAAAATACTAGGAATTAAATAGGCTAAAAAAAGGAGGAGAACACATATGGTAAATATACAGAAAGCAGCGGTGATAGGATGCGGATTTGTAGGTTCAACTATTGCGTATACGCTTATGCAGAAAGGAATGTTTTCGGAGATGGTCCTGCTGGACGCCAATCATCCGAAAGCAGAGGGCGAGGCTATGGACATCAGTCACGGACTGCCATTTGCACATGCAATGGATATCTATGCCGGGACTTATGAGGACATAGCGGATGCATCCGTGGTGATCATTACCGCGGGAGCTAACCAGAAACCGGGTGAGACAAGGCTGGACCTGGTACACAAAAATGCAAAGATCATGAAAATGATTATTTCCGAGATCAAGAGGGTGAAATGCGAGGGAATTCTTCTTATTGTTTCCAATCCGGTAGACATTCTGACGCAGGTGGCGCTGAAGGAATCAGGATTTCCCAAGGAGAGGGTCATAGGCTCCGGAACAGTGCTTGATACCGCCAGGCTGAAGTATCTGATCAGTGAGAAACTGAATGTGGACAGCAGAAATGTGCATGCGTTTATCGCAGGAGAACACGGTGACAGTGAACTCGCTGTATGGAGCTGCGCAAATATTTACGGGATCGGTCTGGAAGAATTCGCTCAGATGAAGGGATACAAAGATTTTAAAAAAGAAAAAGATGAGATCTATCACGCGGTGCGGGACAGCGCTTATGAGATCATCGAACGAAAAGGAGCAACTTATTATGGAATAGGCATGGCAGCCGCAAAGATTGCGGAGGCGATCGTAAGGGACAGCCATACAGTGGCGCCTGTATCGGTTTCATTAAATGGCGAGTACGGGCTGTCAGGCTTGTGCCTGAGCATACCATCGGTGATCGGACGGGGAGGCGCAGAGCAGGTGCTGGAAATTAATTTTGATGAAGAGGAGACAAAGAAGTTGAGAGAATCTGCGGAAGAGCTGAAAGGCGTATTGGGTGAGATCGGACTTGGATGAGCAGAAGTAAACATGAAAGAAAACCGGCAGGGTATGAACTGCCGGTTTTGACTTAGTAAGACGAGTCACTTTCATGTGTCTTTGTTATTTAATATGTTTTTTTATCGCCTCAAAACTTTCCGTGCTGATCACATGTTCAATCTTGCACGCGTCTTCCGCCGCGACTTTCGGATCAACGCCCAGCCTTTCCAGCCAGGAAGAGAGGAGCGTGTGCCGTTCATAGATCAGATCCGCAATTTCCTGTCCGGATGGAGTGAGGGTGATATAGCCTTCCGGCGAGACGATGATATTTCCGTTTTCCCTGAGTTTTTTCATTGCTACACTGACACTGGATTTTTTGAAATTCAGCTCTGTTGCAATATCGACAGAACGTACGACCGGAAGCTTCTGACTTAAAATAAGGATCGTCTCCAGATAGTTTTCAGCAGATTCGTTCGTATGCATGTTATCCCCCTCTCTCGTAAGATTCGTGCGCTGCTACTCTTCGTCAAAAGAGGACAGCATCTTTAACAAGTATAACATAACCGGATTTTAAGGGCAAATCTCATTTATTAAAAATATATAAATTAAAGCATTGACAAAAAACGGAAGTTAGTTTAAACTATCATTTGTTAGATGTGATAATTAAAGAATCAGATATGTTTGTTTCATTGTGAATAATATAGTGAGAGGACTGGGCAGTATGAATTTATTGGATGCCAGAGAAGGCGAAGAATATATCGTAAAAAACGTTGTGACGGATGATGAAGAACTGGAAGCATTTTTGTTTTCGCTCGGGTGTTACAGCGGCGAGCCGATCACTGTAGTCTCACGCGTGAGAGGGGGCTGCGTTGTCTCCATCAAGGACGGCAGATACAATATTGATACTGATTTAGCGAAAGCTATTTCAATATAAAAATAAAAAAATAGTAATTGGAGTTACTATTTTTTTTGCACAAAGGTTAGTATATTCTAATCGGAATGAAGGAGGATTTATAAGATGAGAATCGCTTTTGCAGGAAATCCGAACAGCGGCAAAACAACCATGTATAATGCACTGACAGGCAGAAACGAGCGTGTCGGAAACTGGGCTGGTGTTACGGTAGAGCGAAAGGAAAGCCTGATCAGGAAGGCTTATTACAATGGAGGAGAGGAACTGGCTGCGGTAGATCTCCCGGGCGCTTACTCCATGTCTCCTTTCACGTCGGAGGAGAGCATTACCAGCAGCTATGTGAAGCATGAAAATCCTGACGCTATTATCAATATTGTAGATGCGACAAATTTGAGCAGGAGCCTGTTTTTTACCACTCAGCTCCTTGAGTTGGGGATCCCGGTAGTAGTCGCTCTGAATAAAAGTGATATCACGGACAAGAAGCAGACGAAGATCGACGTAAAGCTCCTGTCTGAGAAGCTGGGCTGTCCGGTTATCAGGACGATATCTACATCCTCAGGACATGAAGGATTAAAGGAGGCTGTTGCACAGGCTGCCGCCCTAAAGGGCAAAGGTCAGAAGGCGCCTTATGTGCAGGCAGATATTGATCTGAAGGATAAAGCTGCTGTAGAGGCTGAGGACAGGAAACGCTTTGAATTTGTCAATGGGATCGTAAAGCAGGTCGAAAAAAGAAAGGTATTTACGAAGGATAAGAACTTTCAGGATAAGATCGACAGCATTATTACTCACAAGGTTATCGGCATCCCCATCTTTGCGGCGGTTATCTTCCTTGTATTCTACATATCACAGACAACTCTGGGAACCTGGATAGCCGACTGGCTGGTAGGTTGGATCGAAACTTTCCAGGGCTGGGTCGGAGGTCTGCTGGAAAACGCCAATCCACTGCTGTATGCTCTGCTCGTTGACGGTATCATTGGCGGTGTCGGCGCTGTGGTAGGGTTCCTTCCTCTGGTAATGGTAATGTATTTTCTCATTGCCCTTCTGGAGGACTGCGGTTATATGGCTCGCGCGACAGTTGTGCTGGATCCGATCTTCAAGAGGGTCGGGCTGTCGGGAAAATCCGTGATCCCGATGGTCATCGGAACAGGATGCGCGATACCGGGCGTTATGGCTTCCCGTACGATCCGCAATGAAAGAGAGAGAAGAACAACGGCGATGCTTACGCCATTCATGCCGTGCGGTGCCAAAATCCCGGTCATTGCATTATTTGCAGGAGCATTTTTTGCCGATGCGTGGTGGGTTTCTGCTACAATGTATCTGGTAGGTATCGTGCTTGTACTTTTAGGAGCGCTGCTTGTCAAGAAGATCACAGGTCAGAAATACCGCAAATCCTTCTTCATCATCGAGCTCCCGGAATATAAGCTCCCGAGTCTGAAGAGAGCGTGCGTGTCCATGCTTGAAAGAGGAAAAGCGTATATCATCAAAGCAGGAACGATCATCCTTGTGTGCAACACTGTCGTACAGATCATGCAGACATTTAATTGGCAGTTCCAGCTTGTAGAAGAAGGAGCGGAGAGCACCTCGATCCTTGCAAGTATTGCTCATCCGTTTGCAATCTTGTTCATCCCGCTCGGATTCGGTGTATGGCAGCTTGCGGCAGCAGCTATAACAGGATTTATTGCAAAGGAAAATGTGGTAGGAACTCTGGCGGTCGTATACGGAGTTACAAATCTGATCGATACAGATGAGCTGGCGCTTGTCGGAAGCGGAAGTGAAGTAGCTACGGTTATGGCGCTTACAAAGGCAGCAGCTCTCGCATACCTGATGTTCAACTTGTATACACCTCCGTGTTTTGCTGCACTCGGAGCAATGAACTCGGAAATGAAGAGCGGAAAATGGCAACCGGATATACGGTAGCTTTCCTTGTGTATCAGGTAGGAACCCTGGTCACAACAGGCGCTCTCGGAACAGCGTTTGTTCCGGGCCTGATCGCAGTCCTGGCATTCGCGGCGGTCATCGTGTGGAGGATCCGGAAATCAGACAGAGAATTTGCGGCAGAGTACAGTCTGCATGCATCTTAACGCAGAAATGTAATCAGTCGGCGGTGGGCAAAAGAGAACGTTTTGTCCACCTCTTGACGTTGAAATAGAAAGGACGCTGTTTGTTATGGCAGATATTATTGTAATCATTATTCTCGTGCTTTTGATAGGGAGTTCTGCAGCTTATATGATCAGGGCGAAGAAAAACGGCGTGAAGTGTATCGGATGTCCTGCCGGGGGAAGCTGTCCCGGCAGTGGGAAAATGCCGAAAAAGAAACTTGCCGGACGCGTTGTCGGAAGGAAGACCATGGAGATATCGGGAATGAACTGTGCTCACTGTGCGATGGAGGTGGCGAAGATATTGAATCAGATCGATGGTGTGAGCGCAGAGGTCAATCTCTCTAAGGGCAGTGCCCGGATTTCCTATGACAGGGAAATTGGAGATGATGCCCTGAAAAATGCAGTGGAAAAGATAGGATATCATGTGACCAGCATCACATAGAAGAGGAAACGATGCCGTGAGCAAGAAAGAACAGATCATAGAAAAACTGAAGGAAAACGGATGCCGCATAACAAAACAGCGCCGTATGCTGATCGATATCATCCTTGAAAATGACTGCTCCAGCTGCAAGGAAATCTATTATAAAGCCCTGAAGGCTGATGAAAAGATTGGGGTGGCGACAGTCTACAGGATGATCAATGCTCTGGAAGAGATCGGCGCGATCAGCCGGAAGAATATGTACAAGGTGGAATGCTCCGAAGACTGCGGGGCAGAGGGGGAAGGATGCAGGATCGTCCTTGATGACTACACTACATGCCATCTGTCGCCGGGAAACTGGAACAAAGTGGTCAGGGAAGGAATGCGGCGATATGGATATCTGAAAGATCAGAAGATCATGGAAATAAAAATCCAGAGATGAGACAGCGCACACCGGGAACATGATCCGGTTGTGCGCTGATCGTTTGTATAAAAATAGAATTAAAAAACAAAGTTAAGAATGTTTCCAGGTATAAATCCTGATTGAGACAAGGCGGCTGAGCGTCAGTATCACTGCTCCGAGGAGCAGCAGACAGAGTACCAGCGCGGGACTGAGGCTGAAGATCGCTTCAATACCAAGCAGAGCGCTGGATATCCCATATATAATGGCAATCAGGCATGTTACGCTGATGAAAAAGATGGTTCCCCACCGTCTGCCCAAGAGAAAATATCCCACATATATGACTGAGAGAAAGATCATAGAGATACTGATCCCGATGCCCCATATGCGGAGCGCTTCTGACAGCCGGACTGTATGGTGGATATATACCTGTGCTATGGCGCACAACAGAGCAAGAAAATTGCATAATATTATAAAACCCAGTCCGAGAAGATATTTTGCTGTTACGATCTGCGCCCTGGAGACAGGAAAAGTGATCATAAGTTTGTTAAAGTGGGCGGCCTCCTCCTGTTCCGTGGGATACTCCAGGGCACAGCCGCCAAACAGCGGAAGGATGATCATCGAAAACAGAATATAATAGTACTGGGAACGGATCAGAAATCCGACCGGTATAGTGACCAGGGCTGCGAATATGTAGGCGGCCGCATTTTTCGGAATACAGAAATTTTCATATAAATCTTTTAGAATGATTCCTTTCATCGTATCTTTTCTCCTTTAATATAAAACAGCATAATATCTTCAATGGAGGCATTTTCAATCCGGACATCGGAGAAAATGCTTTTCAGCTTTTGTCTGTTGCTGACAAGCACCCGGTAGCTGTACGCTTCCTTTTTATACGCTGCGATGTCATCGGGGCTTAAGGCATCGAAAAGCTCTCTGCCGCAGTTGATGATTCCGTAGTTGTTCTGCAGGTCGTCATATGTCCTGACAAACAACAGCTTTCCTTCGTGAATGTAGGCAATATAATCCGCAATCTTATCCAGATCACTCGTAATGTGGGAAGATATCAGGACAGCGCGGTCTTCCTCCTCTGTGAATTCCCTCAGGATATCCAGGATTTCATCGCGCACCACCGGGTCCAGACCGCTTGTCGCCTCGTCAAGGATGAGCAGTTTCGGATCGTGGCTTAAGGCGGCGGCAAATTCCAGTTTTACCCGCATACCGGTAGAAAATTTTTTCAGCCGCTTCTTTTCCGGAAGATTGAATCGTTTCAGATAATCGAGGAACTTTGACTGATCCCAGTTTTTGTATATGCCGGAGAGCATTTTCCCCACGAAGAGTGGAGTAAAGCTCAGGTCATAGTGGGAATCGCTGAAAATGACGGAAATGTCTTCTTTTATGAGATTTTCCTGAGTTCTCAGATCACGGCCGAGGATTGTCACCTGATCGTACTGAGAATCTGTAATATTGAGCAGAGCGTTGATAAAGGTAGATTTTCCGGCCCCGTTCTCGCCGATCAGTCCCATTACTGTCCCGCAGGGGAGATCAAGGGAAATATTGTCCAGAATAAAATCTTTATATGTTTT
>USKR01000033.1 GCA_900555215.1 uncultured Ruminococcus sp. | reverse complement strand
TCTTCACCTCGTATTTGGTGTACAATTCTTTGTCGATCGCATTATTTTGTTCACATTCCCTCGCAAGCGCTTCGATCTCGGGAGTAATATCGAATAAAATGTTCTCAATATCTTTTGCCATGTGACCTTCCTCCTTTTTTCTCCGTATGATCTTTATATTATACTAAAAATCGCATAATTAAACAATAAACTGACTATTAAATATTTGTGAATCGTAACAGTTCAGCCATCGGGCCGCGCGCCCGTTTATGCGGAAAACAGCGGCGGCAGCCGCAGTAAGCACGCAGTGCGGTTTTCCGAATGGCGCGGGCTGAACTGTTACGATGTGAGCGAACCGCCGGAAACCTTAAGATTCTCTAAATATCTTGACAAATTACTGTCTTGCGGATATAGTAATTGATAGTTAATTTCCAGTTAACAACTTTGTAAAACTTTGGAGGAGAGCTGAGGTTGCATTGTCAGCCCGGGGCTCTGTTCCGGTCAGAAAGTAAAAGGTGTAGAGGAAGAGGAGTACATCACTGCTTCCGGCAGAGAGGACTGTCCGGAGCTGGCTGCTTTGTATAAACAGGGTGCCGGCACGGCTGAAAGACGGTCTCGGCACAGCGTGATGGAAGGTAGCTTTTGAACCGGACAGCTGAAGAGCGTTTTCCGCGGCAGGAATAAGGCGCGAGCGCGGGTAGGTTATCCCGGATTGGTCCACGTTACAGGACTCAAGAGATATATTTCATGTTTTCCGGCAGACAGATATGCCGGAAAGTGAATATATGAAATAAGGTGGTACCGCGGAATCTTCGCCCTTTACATTGTGTAAAGGGCGTTTCTTTATGTAAGTGTGAAAATTCCGTGAACATGCCCCGCCATTAAATACTTCTGGCGCGGACTGTATATGAACAGACTGACATGTAAAAATTATGAGGGAGAGCAAGGAGAGGAACGACTATGGGAAAAGAACTGGCAAAGACATATGATCCGAAAGCGATCGAAGAAAAGCTGTATGAGAAATGGTGTGAGAACAAATATTTTCACGCCGAGGCGGACAGGAGCAGGAAGCCCTTTACAACAGTGATGCCGCCTCCGAATATTACGGGAAAGCTGCATATGGGACATGCTCTGGACAATACGCTCCAGGATATCCTGATCCGTTACAAGAGGATGGAAGGGTATAATGCCCTGTGGATTCCGGGGACAGACCACGCTGCGATCTCTACAGAGGTGAAGGTGACCAACCAGCTCAAAGAAGAGGGCATTGACAAGAAGGAGTTAGGGCGTGAAGGTTTCCTGAAAAGAACATGGCAGTGGAAGGAAGAGTACGCGGGTACGATCGAGAACCAGCTCAAAAAGCTGGGTATCTCCTGTGACTGGGACAGAGAACGTTTTACTATGGACGAGGGCTGTTCAAAAGCCGTGGAGGAAGTATTTATCAATCTATATAAGAAGGGATACATTTACAAGGGATCCAGGATCATCAACTGGTGCCCGAAATGTAACACTTCACTTTCTGACGCAGAAGTAGAGCATGAGGAGCAGGAAGGTCATTTCTGGCATATTAAGTATCCGATCGCAGGGACAGACCGTTTCCTTGAGATCGCGACCACACGTCCGGAGACTATGCTCGGGGATACGGCTATCGCGGTGCACCCGGATGACGAGAGATATCAGGATATTGTAGGGAAGAAAGTAATCCTGCCGCTGGTGGGACGGGAGATCCCGATCGTGGCAGACTACTATGTGGATAAAGAATTCGGTACAGGAGCAGTGAAGATTACACCTGCACATGACCCGAATGACTTCGAAGTTGGCAAGCGTCATAATCTTCCGGAGATCAACATCATGAACGATGACGCTACCATTAATGAGAATGGCGGGAAATATGCGGGCATGGACCGCTATGAGGCGAGAAAAGCGATCGTCCAGGAACTGGACGAGCAGGGATACCTTGTAAAAGTCGTTCCGCACACACATGCCGTTGGAACCCATGACCGCTGCGGCACGACGGTGGAGCCGCTCATCAAACAACAGTGGTTCGTAAAAATGGAGGAGCTGGCAAAACCTGCGATCAACGCGCTGAAGACCGGAGAACTGAAATTCGTGCCGGAGCGCTTCGACAAGATCTATCTGCACTGGCTGGAGAATATCAAGGACTGGTGTATCTCGCGCCAGATCTGGTGGGGACACCGCATCCCTGCATATTACTGCGACGAATGCGGAGAATTCGTCGTTGACAGGCATGCGCCGGAGAAATGCCCGCACTGCGGATGTACACATTTCACTCAGGATGAGGATACCCTGGATACATGGTTCTCGTCCGCACTGTGGCCGTTCTCTACACTGGGATGGCCGGAGCAGACGGAAGATCTGGACTACTTCTATCCCACGGACGTGCTGGTGACCGGGTATGACATTATTTTCTTCTGGGTCATCCGTATGGTATTTTCCGGATATGAGCATACAGGAAAATCACCCTTCCACACAGTGCTCATCCACGGTCTGGTGAGAGATTCCCAGGGGCGGAAGATGAGTAAATCTTTAGGAAACGGGATCGATCCGCTTGAGATCATTGACAAGTATGGAGCAGACGCCCTGAGGCTGACGCTTGTTACGGGAAATGCGCCGGGTAATGACATGCGTTTTTACAATGAACGTGTGGAGGCAAGCCGTAATTTTGCAAATAAGGTATGGAACGCGTCACGTTTTATCCTTATGAATATGAACGAAAATGTAGTGGAGAAGCCTGACAGCACGCTGCTGACGCCGGCGGACCGCTGGATCTTATCACGGGTCAACACCCTTGCAAAAGACGTTACGGAAAACATGGACAAGTTTGAGCTGGGCATTGCCGTGCAGAAGGTTTATGACTTCATCTGGGACGAGTTCTGCGACTGGTATGTTGAACTCGCGAAATACAGGATCTATCATGCGGAGGAGGATCGGACCGCTGCAGACTGTGTGCTCTGGGTACTGAAAACCGTACTGGGACAGGCGCTGAAGCTCCTGCATCCGTTTATGCCGTTTATCACAGAGGAGATTTACAGCGCTCTTGTGCCGGAGGAGGAATCCCTGATGATGTCCCGCTGGCCGGAATACAAGGACGAGTGGAGCTTCCCGGCAGATGAGAACGTGATGGAACATGTGAAGGCAGTCGTAAAAGGAATCCGTAATATCCGTTCTGAGATGGATGTGCCGAACAGCCGGAAGACAAAAGTATATATTGTCTGCGAAGATGAGGCTCTCAGCCAAGGCATGGAGGCGGTAAAAGTATCTGCTCAGCCGCTGATGATGGCAGGAGAGGTCCTGATCCAGAAGACAAAGGACGGCGTTGCGGACAACGCGGTATCTGTCGTTGTGCCGGATATGGTAGTCTATCTGCCGCTGGAAGATCTGGTGGACTTTGAGCAGGAGATGGAGAGGCTGAAAAAAGAGGAAGACAGACTGAACAAGGAGATTAAAAGAGCACAGGGTATGCTGGCAAACGAGAAGTTTGTGAGCAAGGCGCCTGAGGCAAAGGTCCAGGAGGAGAGGGCAAAGCTGGATAAATATACCCAGATGCTCGATCAGGTAAAAGAACGTATGGCAGGGCTCGGCAGATAAAATGCATGGAAGGGCATGCAGCAGAGCATAGGATAAACCGGTCTGTGTACGGCAGACCGGTTCCACTGTATCAAGAAAGGAAAGAAGCCGCACATGAAACGGATCCATATAAAAAAGCCAGATATTAAGGGCTTTTTTACAAAGCTTAAAAACTTGAAAAAGGAAGATATCAAACGACACTTCAAGGAGAGGAAGGAGCGCAGGCAGCATATCCTGGAGCAGCGGCGCAACAGCAGATTTGCGAAAAAGATGCAGCCTGTCTATAAGTGGATGAACCGGCTGTCCCTTCCGCTGCAGTTCCTGCTTGCCTGCGTGGTCAATTTTCTGATCGAGGTGATATCCAGACTTTCATTTTTTGAGGCATGGGACTATCTTACGGGGACGCCCCTTGTATTTCTTTACAATGCATTTATGATATTTGCCACATTTTCTATTGTTTACCTGGTGCGGCGCAGAGTGTTTGCAAGGATACTGATCAGTGTATTCTGGATTTTTCTGGGAATCTGTAACGGGTATCTGCTGACTAAGAGAGTGACCCCGTTTAACGCACAGGATCTGAAGGTGCTTTCGGATGCTTTAGAACTGACCGGAAACTATTTTAATACCTTTGAGCTTGTTATGATCATCATTGGAGTGGTGGCTCTTGTTTTCTGGGTTGTTTCCATGTGGCGGAGAGGCGGACAGTTCCAGGGGAAAATGCACAGGATCATTGCTCTTGGCGGCGTGGCGGTTTCTTTTGGGGCATGTCTGGTCCTGACGAATGCGGCGATTGATAAACGTGTGATATCCAATTACTTCGGGAATATCGCATTTGCGTATGAAGATTACGGATTTCCGTACTGCTTTTCAGCGAGTCTGTTCAATACCGGGATCAATAAGCCGGCGGGATACAGCGAACAGACCATGGATGAGATCAGCAATAACGGAACTCTGACAAAGAGCGAGACCGGACGCTCGGCTGAGGAACTGCCTAATATTATGTTCGTGCAGCTGGAATCATTTTTTGATCCCACGGAAGTGGAATGGCTGCGCTTTTCCGAGGATCCGATCCCGAATCTGAGAAAGCTGTTCAGTGAGTACTCCTCCGGGTATTTTAAGGTGCCGTCTGTGGGAGCGGGAACTGCGAATACAGAGTTTGAGGTACTTACAGGGATGAGCATGCGTTTCTTTGGCCCGGGCGAATATCCATATAAGACATATGGCAAGACAAAGACACTGGAGAGCGCGGCATCCGCGTTGACTGCACTGGGCTATGGCGCGGAAGCGCTCCATAATAACGGCGGTAACTTTTACAGCCGCGCGCAGGTATTTAACCATATGGGCTTTGACCATTACACAAGCAAGGAATTCATGAATATACTTCAGACAACGCCGAAAGGCTGGGCAACGGATGATATCCTTGTGCCGAATATCATGGAATCCATGGATACTACGGAAGGGCAGGATTTTGTCTTTACCATTACCGTGGAGGGACACGGAGAGTACCCCACGGAGAAGGTGCTGGAGAATCCGGAGATCGTAGTGAGCGGAGTGGAAGACGAGGGTGAGCGCAATGCGTGGGAGTACTATGTAAACCTGATGCATGAGACGGATAAATTTGTAAAAGAGCTGATCGATGCCGTGGAGGCGAGAAATGAGCCCACTGTGCTTGTGTTCTACGGCGACCATCTCCCGACGATGAACCTGGAGGCGAAGGATTTAAAGAGCAAGTACCTGTATAATACAAATTATGTGATCTGGGATAATATCGGTCTTGAAAAGAAAGACGGCAATTACGCGGCTTATCAGATCATGGCAGAGGTATTTGACCGTCTGGATATCCATTCGGGAACTGTGTTTAATTATCATCAGCAGCGCTGCCAGACAAAGAATTACCTGGCAGATCTGGAACTGCTTCAGTATGATATCATGTACGGAGATCAGTATGTTTATAAAGAGAGCGGGGCTCCCGTTACGGAAGGTCATATGGTCATGGGCGTTAAAGATGCGGTGATCTCGGAAGTTGTGAAACAGTGGGATGGGACGTTCAGCATTTACGGCGATAATTTCACTAAGCAGAGCAAGGTTTATATAAACGGGGAGAAACAGACAACAAAGTTCCTGAATAATACGAGGCTGGATCTGAAGGAGTCACAGCTTAACGACGGTGATACGGTCATGGTCGCGCAGGTCGGCTCCAGCAATACGATATTCAGGACTTCAAAGACATATGAATACAGCGGAGGTATCCTGACCGAGGTGCCGGCAGACGAAAATGCTCCGGAGAACGGACGCCAGGCTTTTGTGGCACAGGAAGAAGAAAAGGAAGAATGACGTATCAAGAGGCAGTAAATTATATACTGGAGATCCCGAAGTTTACAAAAAAAAATGACAGAGAACACACCAGAGCTTTTCTCAGATATCTTGGAGATCCGCAGGAGCATATGAAGGTGCTCCATGTTGCGGGGACGAATGGGAAAGGTTCTGTGTGTGCATATCTTGACGGAATGCTCCGTTCGGAGGGAAAACGGACGGGGCTTTTTACATCTCCCCATCTGGTGAAGATGAACGAGCGAATCGTGACAGGCGGAGAACAGATCAGTGACGCACAATTCTGCGCCGTGTTTGAAGAGACTCTTAAGGCAGTACATTGTATGGAGAGAGACGGGCTTGCCCATCCCACTTTTTTTGAATTTCTGTTCGGCATGGCCGTCCTGGCTTTTGAGGAGGCGGGAGCGGAGTACGCGGTCCTGGAGACCGGGCTGGGAGGCAGGCTCGATGCTACCAGCGCAGTGGAAAATCCTGCGGTGTGCGTGATCACGTCCATCGGGCTTGACCATATGGAATATCTGGGCGGTACACTGGGTGAGATTGCCGGGGAAAAGGCGGGGATCATCCGTCCGGGCATCCCTGTATTTTATGCGCAGACCACGGAGGAAAGCGACAGCGTGATCGCCCGGACAGCGAAGGAAAGAGGGAGTTTCTGTAAAAAAATCGGGAAAGATGCGTACGAAATCCTGGGAATCCGGGACAAACATATTGCATTTTCCTGTTCCAGTGCTTATTATGGTAATACCACGTGGAAATTGAACAATACCGGCATCTATCAGCCCGGCAACGCCATGCTGGCGCTGGAAGTGATGAGGTATCTTTTCGGGGAAAACGGGCATCCGGAGCGCTGGAGAGCAGTCCTGGCAGACCTGAAATGGGCGGGACGGATGGAAGAAATCCTGCCGGATGTATATGTGGACGGGGCACATAATATCAGCGCTGTGGAGGCGTTTGCAGAGAGTGTGCCCGAAGACGGAAGGGAAAATATTATACTGTTTTCCGCCGTACAGGATAAAGATTACGAGAAGATGGCTGAATGTCTCTGCAGGAGCAGGGTGGCAGCGCTTTATGTGATCACCCATATTGACGACAGCCGGGGGGCGGCAGCGCAGAGTCTGTCAGACATTTTCAGGAAATATACAGAGCAGCCGGTCATAGTGAAAGAGTCAGTGAAAGAAGCGATCGAGTATGTGCTGAGCATACAGAACGGGCGTAGGATTTACTGTCTCGGTTCTCTCTATCTGGCAGGGATGATAAAGGGATTGGTTCAGGAGGAGATATAAATGCTGGATTTTGAAGAAGAATTAAAAAAGTTCAAGCCGAGCCTTGAGGTCGAAGAGATCGAGGATGCGGTCTATCAGGAAGATCTGTCGGATGTGACAGACCTTTTGAAGCAGATAATGGATCAGAAGAAATAGACACATGAACGCGGCAGGTTACTGGGATCTGCCTTGCGGTAACAGTTCAGAAAGATAGCGGGGATATAAATGGATTACATGAAGAAGATCGTATACCATTCAAACTATTGGTATAACGATGGACTGCGGAAGGCGCAGATGCGCGATATGTCGGGGGCGATCGCGTCGCTTCGCCGCAGCCTGCAGTTTAACAGAGAGAATATTGCGTCGAGAAATCTTCTGGGGCTTGTCTACTACGGGATCGGGGAGGTCCCGGAAGCTCTTGTGGAATGGATCATCAGTAAGAATTTAAAAGCAAGGGATAATATCGCGGATTATTATATCAAAAATGTACAGGCTTCTGCAAAGGAGCTTGAGACGATCAACCTTGCGATCAGAAAATATAACCAGTGCCTGGCATACTGCCAGCAGAACGGGGAAGACCTGGCGGTCATCCAGCTCAAGCAGGTTATATCCGCCCATCCGTCTTTTCTGAAGGCGTATCAGCTCCTGGCGCTGATCTACCTGCATACGGAGCAGTACCCGCATGCAAGACAGGTGCTTCGGACAGCGAGAAAACTGGATGCGACAAATGATATCACACTGCGCTACATGCACGAGCTGGTACAGCAGAAAGGCAGGCGCAGGAGAGAGAAGAAAAAGGACGATGCGGTCGAATACAATCTGGGCAATGAGACCATTATACAGCCCAGGCATTCCCGCTTCAAAGCGATGGCAGGACAGCTTGCGGTGGCGAACATTTTTATCGGAGCCGCTATCGGCGCGGCGGTCATCTGGTTCCTTGTCGCTCCGGCCGTGGGACAATCCAGGGCTGACCGGATGAATGAACAGATGAGGGAATACAGCGAGGAGATCAAGTCGCTGGAAGCTCAGGTCAGCGCGCAGACGAGGACTCTGGATAATTACCGGGCTTCCGGGGAGAACGCGGAAGATGCCGCACAGCAGGCTCAGACTACCCGGGACAGCTATGAGTATCTTATGACAGCGCAGGACCAGTATGATTCACAGGAGTATGGGGATGACACTATTGCGGATTCTCTGATCAATGTAAACAGGGATTCTCTCGGGGCAAATGCACAGGCAGTTTATGACGAATTGACCGCATCAGTCTATCCGGGAGCATGTGATACTTATTTTGCCGCGGGGAGCGAGGCTCTGAGTGCGGGCGACTATCAGGGAGCAGTGGACGCATTGTCTAAGGTCGTGCGGATGGACGAAGGGTATAACAGCGGACAGGCTTTATTTAACCTGGCACAGGCATACCAGGGAAGCGGGGATAATGCTAATGCAGCGACATATTATCAGAGAGTTGTGGAAGGCTATGCGGACTCTGATTACGCCGCAGAGGCACAGGCTAATCTGGATGAGGTCAATCAGGCGGCACAGTGACGTATCAGAAATAAAAAAGAAAATTGACAGAAGATTACGAAAGAAAAGGGTGTGCGAAGAAGCGCATCCTTTTTTGTGTGTACAATTCGAACAATATGAGTAAAAGGGGTCAGACCCCTTTTCGGAGGGGTCAGACCCCTCCGGGGAGTATGAACCCTGTG
>USKR01000032.1 GCA_900555215.1 uncultured Ruminococcus sp. | reverse complement strand
CGTGCAAAACAGCAGCAGCGCAGCTCGTGGACAGGCTTTCCCCGGCAGCGGAGCTGGTGGGAGCATGCAATACCGTTGTCTTTGAGGAGGACGGTACGATGACCGGTCATATCACAGACGGGACCGGCTTTGTGCGAAACTTAAAAGAACATGGGATTGACATTGCAGGTAAAAAGATCGTTCTCATCGGCACAGGCGGAGCGGCGACCGCGATCGCGGTCCAGGCGGCTCTGGACGGAGTGAGTGAGATCGCTATTTTCAACCGGAAGGATGAGTTCTATGCCAATGGAGAAAAGACGGTAGAAAAGATCGGGAAAGCGGTTCCGAATATCGGGAAAGTGTATATTGATGATCTGGATGATAACGCTGCATTGAAGAAAGCGATCGCGGAAAGTGATATTCTGATCAATGCCACCCGTGCGGGAATGAGTCCGCTGGAAGATGTGCTCCCTGTTCCGGTGGAATTCCTTCACAGAGATCTTGTGGTTGCGGATGTGGTTTATAATCCGGAAGAGACCCTGCTGCTGAAAAAGGCAAAAGAGGCTGGATGCCGTGCAGCTGTGGGAGGAATCGGCATGCTTCTCTGGCAGGGGGCGGCTGCATTTGAATTATTCACGGGAAAAGAGATGCCGGCACAGGAAGTGATGGAGAAATTTTTTCAATGAAGCATAAATCAACAAATAATTTTCTTCTGGCGCTGACCGCCTTGATCTGGGGCAGCGCCTTTGTAGCGCAGAGCGTGGGCATGGACTATCTGGGCCCGTTTACATTTAATTCAATCCGAAGTGTGATGGGCGGGATCGTGCTGCTGCCTGTTATTTTCATATTGAAGAGGCAGGACAGGAAAAGCAAGAAGACAAAAACCCCGGCGGGAAGCCGGAAAACGCTAATCATCGGCGGCATCTGCTGCGGCGCCGCGCTTGCCGTGGCGAGTTCTCTCCAGCAGATCGGCATTATGTATACAACAGCGGGAAAGGCGGGATTTATCACGGCGCTGTATATTCTGATCGTTCCGCTCCTGGGGCTGTTCCTCGGGAAGAGGGCAGGGGTGAAAGTGTGGATCGGCGTGGGACTTGCTGTTGCGGGCATGTATTTTCTGTGCATCACGGACGGATTTTCTATATCAAAGGGCGATTTCCTTGTGCTTTTATGCGCAATTGTTTTTTCCGTACATATCCTTGTGATCGACTATTTTGCGCCGAAGGTGGACGGTGTGTGTCTGTCCTGCATCCAGTTCTTTGTATGCGGGATCTTGTGCGCGGTTCCCATGCTTGTGCAGGAACAGCCTCAGATCGGAGAGATATTGGCGGCGTGGATGCCCCTTGCCTATGCGGGGGTGCTCTCCTGCGGCGTGGCGTATACCCTGCAGGTCATTGCGCAGAAAAATACGGATCCCACTGTGGCGTCCCTGATTCTCAGCCTTGAGTCCGTATTCTCCGTTCTTGCCGGATGGGTGATCCTGGGAGAACACCTGTCAGGCAGGGAACTGTTTGGCTGTGCATTGGTATTTGCGGCAGTGCTCCTGGCACAGCTCCCAGGGAAGAAGTGCACGTCCGGGGAAGGCGTGATCTCCGAAGGAAAAGGCGGCTGAATCCGAAAAATTTGAAAAAAGTTTGAAAATGCTTGACTTAGAATGAACTCCAAGGTGTATGCTCGGTTTACAGCAGAGCATTTGATAAAGCTGCCTGGTACATCTATGCGATGTGAAAAATGAAAGACAGGCATGAGTGTATGCGGGCAATGTAAAGGAGAATTGGCATGACAATAAAAGAGGTCAGCGAAAAATATGATATTCCCGCGGATACCCTGCGTTATTATGAACGTGTCGGAGCAATTCCGCCGGTGACAAGGACAGCGGGCGGGATCCGTGACTATCAGGAGGAGGATATCGGCTGGGTGGAACAGGCCAAATGCATGCGTTCGGCAGGGCTTCCGATCGAAGCTCTGATCGAATACCTGACTCTTTTTAAAGAAGGGGATTCTACTATCCCTGCCCGGTTAGAGCTGCTCGCCGCGCAGAGGGATGCACTGGACCAGCGCCGGAAGATAAATGAAACGCTGGAACGTCTGAATTATAAGATCGGGCGTTACCAGATCGCCATGGAAACCGGGCAGCTGACATGGGAGGAGGCAGAGAAGCCTGACCACTCTCAGCATAAATAAAAACAGGAGGAAAACAGACATGCAAAACTTTGATTATCAGACACCGACCAGACTTATTTTCGGAGAAGGAGTTATCTCCAATCTGCCTGAAGTAATGAAGCCTCTCGGGAAGAAGATTCTTATGACCTACGGTTCCGGAAGCATCAAGAAGAGCGGACTTTATGACAAGGTAAAAGAACTGCTTGCCGGATTTGAGATCTATGAGCTTTCGGACATTCAGCCCAATCCAAAATACGATCCCAGCGTTCTGGATGGCGTCCGCATCTGCAAAGAAAACGGGATCGAAGCGATCCTTGCGGTCGGAGGCGGCAGCGTGCTTGACTGCTCGAAGGCAATCGCCGCAGGCGCGAAATATGACGGCGATCCGTGGGATCTGATCTCATATAAAGTGATGGCAAAGGACGCCCTGCCCATCGTGGATATCCTGACACTGGCAGCGACCGGAAGCGAGTATGACTGCGGTGGAGTGATTTCCAGGACAGAAACCAATGATAAGATCGGCTATATGGATCCGCATCTGTTCCCTGTCTGCTCGATCCTTGATCCTGCCTATACATTTACTGTATCGAAAAAGCAGACGGCAGCAGGCTGCGCGGATGCAATGAATCATGTAATGGAACAGTATTTCGCCGAGGACACGACTCTGCTGAACGACGGATTCTGCGAGGCAGAGCTGAAGAGCCTGATGGAAAATACAAAGATCGCTCTGGAAAATCCGGAAGACTACCGTGCGAGAGCTGAGTTGATGCTCTGCTGCACATACGGCTGTAACGGAATCCTGTCTCTCGGAAACAGTCCTTCCGGCTGGCCCTGCCATGGTATGGAGCACGCGCTCAGCGCTTACTATGATATTACCCACGGCGAGGGACTTGCGATCCTCACGCCAAGATGGATGAAGCACATCCTGAGTGACAGAACCGTGGACCGCTTTGTGAAATACGGAGTCAATGTGTTCGGGATTGATAAAAGCCTTGATAAATATGAGATCGCGGACAAGGCGATCGAAGAGACCTATAAGTTCTTTGAATCCATCGGCATTCCTATGCATTTGAAAGAAGTGGGCATCGATGAGAGCCGGATCGAAGAAATGGCGCATCACATCGCAGTGAACGAAGGTCTGGAGAACGCATACGCTCCGCTGACAGAAAAAGATATTGTTGAGATCCTCACTGCTTCTTTATAATTGTATATCTGATTTTTTGTTCATATTAAAACAGCCGGTCCACAGTTTATGATGGACCGGCTGACTGCGTTTTAGGACAGCAGGGCTTCAGAGAAACAACCGGGGGCAGAAATTTGGTTTTAAATTTCAACTATGCGGGTCGCTGTCTTCTCCCGGAATGCCCGGTCATGCTCCACGAAGAGCATTGTGGGACGGGCGGACAGAAGGAGATCTTCCAGCTGGATGCGGGAAAAGATGTCAATAAAATTCAGCGGTTCATCCCAAAGGAAGAGATGAGCAGGCTCGCACAGGGAGGAAGCCAGAAGCACTTTCTTTTTCTGCCCTTCGCTGTAATCCTCGATCCTCTTTTCAAACTGGACTCTTTCCAGCCCCAGTTTCTTCAGGACAGTCCGGAAAAGAGCATCATCCAGCCCCCGGCGTTCGGCGAAGGAAGCGAGGTCTCCTTTCAGCCGGGAGGTGTCCTGGGAGATATAGGAGATCTTAAGCCCGCCCGCAATGTATACTTCCCCTGTGTGGGGGATGTCTTCTCCTAAAATAAGCTTGATCAGGCTGGACTTTCCGCAGCCGTTTTTCCCTGACAGGGCAATGCGTTCGCCTTTTGAGATTTCAAGATTGAAATTCGTGAGCAGAGGAGAGCCCTGACCGGGGTGTTCCGCATGCCCATAATCGATGGTGACATCCCGCAGGGAAACGAGCCTGCGGCTGTGATGTTCCAGTACATTGATTTTCAGGCTGTCCAGAGTCTCCACGTCTTTGAGGAGTCCTTCTTTTTCCCGGATGGCATTTTCTTTCCTGTGCTCCAGCGTCTTTGCGCGTTTCATCATTTTTGCCGCCTGATGGCCGATGTGTCCCCGGTCCGGTTTCAGACCCGCCACGCGCGAACCGATCTTTGAGCTCTCGACCTTGTCCGACCAGCGCGCGGTCTGCCGGGCTGCTTCTTTTAATTTGTGAATGTCTTTTTTCAGGTTCTCATTCTGTTTCATTTCCAGATGATCTCTTGCGGTTTTGTCCGCATACCATGAAGAAAAGTTCCCCCTGCGCACTTCAATGGACTGTCGGTTCAGTACGAGGACATGATCCACGCACCGGTCGATAAAATCCCGGTCATGGGACACAAGGATGAAGCCTTTTTTGCGCGCCAGGTAGTCTGCCACCTTCTCGCGGGCATGGACGTCCAGATGGTTGGTCGGCTCGTCGATCAGGAGGAAGGCGTGCTCCTTCAGAAAGAGCGCGGCCAGGAGCGATTTCGTCTGTTCGCCGAAGCTCAAGGTACGGAACGGGCGGTACAGGATCTCCGGGTCTGTGTCCAGCAGGTTCAGCTCCCGGATCAGCTCCCACTGCTCCATGACAGGATTGAGCTCCTCAAGGACCTCATAAGTCATCAGGGAAGGATCTTTCACAGCAAACGGGAAATATTCAAAATCCACGGACGCTGTGATGGTCCCGCTGTATTCATATTCGTGCATGAGCAGCTTTAAAAACGTGGTCTTTCCCTTGCCGTTCCTCCCGATGAATCCCAGCCTCCAGTCCGTGTCGATCTGAAAGGTGACGTTTTCGAAGACAGGATCAAAGCTGCCTTCATAAGTGAAACTTAATTGATTGATCTGTATGAGTGACATAAGTATCTACCTCCTTATGGACAGGTTGTTTTCCCTCCGCGCGGACGGAAGAGCAGTCTCCATCATGCGCGGGGATAAAAAGAAACCGCGGGAAAGTAATTTCCGCGGTCCTTATGTCTCATACAATAAATGCGCTCCCCGAACGGTACCGGGAAGACTATGCCCGCGCAGTCTCAAAAGCGGACAGCGCTGTGTGCTGTATGAATCAAAAAGATGAAAATACTTTCCTGCGCGTGCATGACAAAACAGACAGCCCGGATAAAAGGCGTTTCCCGTACAAAAAAGAATACGATATAATTTGTCATGCGGTTTTGCTTATCAGCAGGAAGTAATAATCATCTTTTCAGCTCCAATCTTGCGGGAGGCATGCGTGCGTTCCCTTATTCTGCGAAAAGGATAGCAGAAGGAATGGGAAATGTCAACAAAAGAATGCTCTTGAGTTTCCGCAGAATTATCCCCCTAAGACAAATCTGCTACGTTTTGTTATCCACAACTTTCAAAAAATGGCCAAAATATAAGGAATCCTGTTCCTTTTTGATGTAAAATTAAGCTACCAAACAAAAACCTTACTAAACAAAAAAGAAAGGGGATTCCTTATGGCTAATTCTACATCAATTACTTACCGTTTGAAAAGAAAAATTTGGGCTTTTACTAATAAAATCTCCCGCAGACTTTCGAAACCAGATCGGAAATTCACAGCAGATATGGTTTATGGCATTCTGGCATCCAGAAGCTGCCTGCTCACTGATATTTCCGACCAGCTTCATGAAACGGTACATAAGGCGAATACTGTAAAACGGCTTTCCAATCATCTTTCGGAAGGAACGCCGGCTTCTGCGGCTGCTTCTTATCTCCACACCGTAAAGAGACTCGTTCCCTCTGAACCAGTGGTCCTCATTGATGAAAGTGATATCGTAAAACCAGATGGAAAACAGTTTGAATCTCTTGGTATCGTTCGCGATGGTTCTGAAAGCACACAGACGAAAAGTGTTTATAAAAAAGGATACCATGTAACAGAGGCCTGTGCCCTGACTGCCAGCAAGCATCCTGTCAGTGTCTTTTCCATGATCCATTCTTCTGCTGAGAAGGACTATAAATCTGTAAACACCATCACGTTTGATGCAATCAAACAAGCATCTGCTCTTTTCGGAAAGGCCACCTTTGTTATGGACCGCGGTTATGATGACAATAAGATGTTTCTCATCTTCGACCATCTGAAGCAGGATTACGTGATCCGCCTGAAATCCAACCGGAAACTTCTTTATCACAACAAATGGACAAAGGCAACCGAACTGCGGAATCGGAGGAAAGGAAAAGTAAAAGCGGATGTTTTCTATAAGGGAAAAGAGCATACCGCATATCTTTCCCACGTAAAAGTTCAGATCACTGCCTCCCGGAAGAATATTTATCTGGTCCTGGTCTATGGGATTACGGAACATCCCATGATGCTGGCTACAAACAAAGAGATCCGTTCAAAGGATGATGTGATCCGCATTGCCAGAACCTACTTTTCCAGATGGCGGATCGAGGAATATTTTCGTTGTAAAAAGCAGACCTATCAGTTTGAAAACTTCCGTGTAAGGAAACTGGAAGCCATTAATGCACTTAACTTTTATATTACTTTAGCTATGGCATTTTTAGCGCAGGAAGAATTAAGTCCTGAGACAAACGCCCTGAAAGTTTCAATCATACAGGAAGCAGATCCAATCAAGGATAAAGTCAGTTTCTGCTATTATCGGCTGGCAAAAGGCATCTCCGGCATACTGTCATATGCCAAAGAGGGCATCCGGCTCTGGTACCGAACAAAGCGTCCGGCGTACCGTCAACTATGCCTTAAGCTGACCGTTTGAATAGATAAAAGAATATGTCTCCCCAAGCCCGGTTCCGGCGGGGCTTATTAAAGTGCCTCTATTCTTGGCACTGCCATTCTAGAACTCTCAAAAAAACGGCAGATTGGTACTTGGAGAGGACATATCTATCTTTTCAATGCAGTTTGCGGAAACTCAAGAAGAATGCTGCAGGAGAACGACATCCGGCTTGGGCAAACCCGGATTTGCAGTATTTCGGATGAGAGCGCAGTGTGGTATAATGATTAAACTACTTGTGGCAGGAGGGACATATGTCTTTACAGTTTGTTTTCGGAAATTCAGGCGGCGGGAAATCTCACTGGCTGTACAAAAATATTATAGAGGATTCAATCAGACATCCGGAGAAGGATTATCTTGTCCTTGTGCCGGAGCAGTTTACCATGCAGACGCAGAAAGACCTCTGTCTGATGCATCCCCGGGGCGGGATCATGAATATTGATGTTTTAAGTTTCGGGCGTCTGGCGCACCGTGTGTTTGAGGAGGTGGGGAGGGACAGCCTTCCGGTGCTGGACGATGAGGGCAAGAATCTTGTGCTCAGAAAGATCGCAGGGAACTTTGAGGATGAGCTTACCGTTTTGAAAGGAAACCTCAAAAAGCAGGGGTACATCAGTGAGGTGAAGTCGGTTATTTCAGAGTTCACCCAGTACGGCGTGGATCTGGATCGGATCGACGCGTTCATGGGAGGACTGGACCAGGACAGTTACCTGTATTACAAGATGCGGGATATCCGCAGGATTTATGAAGGGTTTGAGGACTATCTGAGCGAAAAGTATATCACAAAAGAAGAGATGCTGGACGTGCTCAGCGATGTGGTCCCCCAGTCAAAGATCTTAAAAAACAGTGTGGTTGCAATGGACGGTTTTACAGGCTTTACCCCGGTCCAGGACCGGTTGCTTGGAGAACTGCTCAGAGTGTGTGACAGGGTCATGATCACTGTGGAAATGGATGGGCGGGAGGATCCTTATGTGTACCGCCATCCGTACCAGCTTTTCGCACTCAGCAAGAAGATGGTCACCTCTCTTGTAAAGATTGCCCGGGAGACGGGGACAGAGGTCGAAGAGCCGGTGTGCCTGTATGGAAAACCACCGTATCGTTTCCGGGATAATCCCGAGCTGGCATTTCTGGAATCAGAGCTGTTCCGTTATTCGGGAAGAAAGTTCATTGCAGATAAGGAAGGGCAGGAAAGATCTGCCGGGCAGGCACTTTCCCTTCACGAGGCGAGAAACCCGAAAGGAGAGGCGCAGTATGCCGCTGAGACGATCCGGTATCTGGTGCGGGAAAAGGGATACCGATATCGGGAGATCGCAGTGATCGCCGCTGATATGAATGTATATGCAGACGCTCTTGAAAAAGCGTGCGGGATGTTTGGAATCCCTGTGTTTATGGACCATAAAAAGAGTATCCTCCTGAATTCTTTTGTAGAGTATGTGCGAAGCCTTCTGGCAATGGCAGAGCAGAACTTTACCTATGAGAGTGTATTCCGCCACCTCAGGACAGGATTGTGCGGATTTACGGATGAAGAGGTCGACCGCATGCAGAATTACTGTCTTGCCCTTGGGATCAAGAGCTATAAGAAATGGCAGCAGGCATGGGTGAGGAGGACTGCAGGGACCGGGGAGGAAGAACTTCGGGTATTGAATCATCTCAGGGTGAGACTCGTGGAGAAGACGAGCGGGCTCATGGCGGTCCTGAAGCAGCGCAGAAAGACAGTGCGCGGCGTGACCCTCGCAGTTTACGAATATATTGCCGGAGAACGGCTTCAGGAACAGCTTGCGGCTATGGAATACAAGTTCCAGGAAGAGGGGGAACTTGCCCTGGCAAAAGAATATGCCCAGATCTACCGGATCGTTCTGGAGCTGTTCGATAAGTTTGTGGATCTTCTCGGAGATGAGAAAATCTCGCTTAAGGAATACTGTGATCTTCTGGATGCAGGGCTTGAAGAGGCAAAGGTGGGCGTAATCCCGCCCAGCATGGACCAGGTCGTCATAGGAGATGTGGAGCGTACCAGGATCAAAAACATCCGGGCTCTGTTTTTCGTGGGGGCAAATGACGTTCTTCTTCCGGGAAATACAGCTGCGGGAGGTCTGCTTTCAGAG
>USKR01000031.1 GCA_900555215.1 uncultured Ruminococcus sp. | reverse complement strand
CGAACCCGCCTCCCCAGCTTGGGAAGCTGGTGTTCTACCGATGAACTACATCTGCATTCGGCACATATAAAATTATACCCCTCTTCAGCCGAATTTGCAAGGTTTTTTTCTAATCGATCTGCCAGTCAACGGGCTTGATCCCGTGCTCTTCCAGGAACCGGTTTGTCTGGCTGAATGGTCTGCTTCCGAAAAATCCCCGGAATGCAGACAACGGACTCGGATGAGGCGCTGTCAGGATCAGATGCTTCGGATTATTCAGCATCGATTTTTTCCTCTGCGCCGGGCTGCCCCACAGGATGAACACGATCGGACGGTCCTGGCTGTTGAGCGCCATGATCGCTGCATCCGTAAATTCTTCCCACCCGATCCCACGATGAGAATTTGCCTGATGCGCCCTCACAGTAAGTACGGTATTGAGCATAAGAACCCCCTGTTCCGCCCATTTTGTCAGACAGCCGTGATCTGGGATCGTACATCCCAGGTCATCGTGGAGCTCCTGATAGATATTCACAAGGGACGGCGGGATCTCCACACCCTTCTTTACAGAAAAGCACAGACCATGTGCCTGACCGTTATTATGGTACGGATCCTGTCCCAGGATCACCACTTTTACCTCCTTAAGAGGCGTCAGGTGGAACGCGTTAAAAATATCCTCTGCAGGCGGAAAGATCAGCCTTGTCTTGTATTCATTGTTCACTGTCTCAAACAGTTTCTTATAGTATGGTTTGGAAAACTCCCCTTTCAGTGCTTCATACCAGTCTCCGTTCAGTCCTGCCATAGTTCTCTCCTTAAATTTTCAGAATATTCATCCCAACGGGGTCAGACCCCTTTGAAAAGGGGTCTGACCCCGTTCACAGTTTTTTCACAATCTCACCGGCACGCCTTCCTCTCTCAGGTACTCTTTAACCTGCCGGATTTCCAGCTCTTTATAATGAAACAACGATGCTGCAAGCGCCGCATCCGCCTTTCCTTCGGTCAGCGCCTCTTTAAAGTGTTCCAGTGTCCCGGCTCCGCCTGAAGCGATAACAGGAATAGATACGTTTTCCGCAATCGCACGAGTCAAGTCGAGGTCATATCCTGCCTTTGTCCCGTCACAGTCCATGCTTGTGAGCAGGATTTCTCCGGCTCCGAGCCGTTCCACTTTCTTCGCCCACTCGACAGCATCAATCCCAACATCGATGCGCCCGCCGTTCTTGTAAATATTCCATCCCGACCCGTCTTCTCTCCTCTTTGCGTCAATCGCCACAACAACGCACTGGCTCCCGAACTTATCTGCCGCGTCGCTGATCAGTTCCGGCGTATCAATGGCCGAAGAATTGATAGATACTTTATCCGCACCCTCTCTTAGGATCGCGCGGAAATCATCCACAGTACGGATGCCTCCTCCCACTGTGAACGGGATAAACACACACTCCGCCACCTGACGTACCATATCGACCACCGTCCTGCGCTCATCAGAAGAAGCGGTGATATCAAGGAATACCAGTTCATCCGCTCCGGCTTTGTCATATGCCCTCGCGATCTCCACCGGATCGCCCGCATCTTTCAGATCAACAAAATTCACACCTTTTACAACACGCCCTGCATTCACATCCAGGCAGGGAATGATCCTCTTTGTAAACATGCTTCCCCTCCTCTCACAGTTCCACGAAATTTTTTAAGATATGCAGACCCACATCACTGCTCTTCTCAGGATGGAACTGGCAGGCAAACACATTGTCCTTTTCTACTGACGCATGGATATGCGTACAGTATTCTGTTGCAGCCTTTACGATCTTCTCATCTTCCGCTTTCAGATAGTAAGAATGCACAAAATACACATAAGACTGATCCTCGACTCCCCTGAACAGCCTCCCGTCATTTTGAAGGCTCAGCGAATTCCATCCCATATGAGGGATCTTCATCCCTTCCGTTTCAGGGATCCTGAGGACCTCCCCCTTCAGAATCCCCAGTCCGTCCACTCCGGGCGCTTCCTCACTGCGTTCAAACAACAGCTGTAAGCCGAGACAGATCCCGAGAAAAGGCTTTCCGCTCTCTGCGACGTCACGGATCACTGTCTCAAGACCTCTTCTCCGGATATTCTCCATCGCATCTCCGAAAGCTCCAACGCCGGGAAGGATCACTTTATCCGCGCTCAAAATTTCCTCTGCATCCCCGGTAATACGCACCTGCTCCCCCAGAAAGAGAAGAGCCTTTTCCACGCTTCTGATATTTCCCGCATCATAATCAATAACCGCGATCATCTGGCTTCCTCCTTCCCGACGCCTGTTTTCACCACAGGCACAGGCGTATCATCAATCGCATCCAGGTTGTGGATATATTTTTTCGTCTCCCTTACAATAACCGGCGACAACAGCAGTACCGCGATCAGGTTCGGGATCGCCATCAGCGCGTTCAGGATATCCGCGATCTTCCATACCAGATCAAGAGCAAGCACCGGAGCGATAAGAGATACAGCGACATAAAGGGCGCGGTATGGGATCAATCCCTTCTTTCCCGCAAAATATTCCACGCAGCGTTCTCCATAGTACGCCCAGCCGAGGATCGTAGAATATGCGAATGAAATAATGCCGACAACAAGGATGAACGGTCCGAAGAACGGGATCTGCCCGAAAGCAAGAGTGGTCAGTTCACCGCCGTCCGCGATCTGATCCGCGTTGATCGCAGGATTTTTCATGATCGTTGACACAAGCACAAGACCTGTCATCAGGCAGACGACTACCGTATCCCAGAATGTCCCTGTAGAAGAGACAAGCGCCTGGCGCACCGGATTCTTCGTCTTCGCCGCCGCAGCCGCGATCGGCGCGGAACCCATACCAGATTCATTGGAAAACAGCCCCCTGGCGACTCCGTACTGCATCGCATAGCGGATCCCTGTCCCAACGAGCCCGCCCGCAGCCGCGCCCGGCGTAAATGCCAGACGGCAGATCGTCTTTATCGCCGGAATGATATAATCATAATTGATCCCAAGAATGATCAGACAGCCCACTACATAGAAAATAGCCATGAAAGGCACCAGTTTCTCACACACATTGGCAATACTCTTGATACCCCCGAAAATTACAAACGCGGTGAGGACAGCAACGATTATCCCCACGATCCACGGCTCAATCCCCAGATTTTCATTGCACACTTCAGCGATCGCATTTACCTGGGTCGCACACCCGATTCCAAAAGAAGCAAAGCCTGCAAATACGGCAAAGATCATACCCAGCCATTTCATGTTCAGCCCGCGCTCCAGAGCATACATAGCGCCGCCCTGCATACGTCCGTCCGCTGTCTTCACACGGTATTTGACCGCGATCAGTGATTCCGCATATTTCGTGGCAATGCCAAACACACCGGTAAGCCAGCACCAGAGCACAGCACCCGGACCTCCCAGGGCGATCGCTGTCCCCACTCCGATAATATTTCCCGTACCAATGGTGGATGCAAGCGCCGTGGTAAGGGCTCCAAACTGGCTGACCTCTCCATCCGCGTCATCTTCCCGCGACACAGAAAGCGGAATTCCTTTTGTGATGGATTTTCTCTGGATAAAACCAGTACGCACTGTCATAAACAAGTGCGTCCCCAGAAGCAGAATGATCATCCACCATCCCCACACGAAATCATCTACTGACTGCACAATTTCGAATATCTTTTCATACATGGCTCTCTTCCTCCCTGATAACAATTCAGGCATACGTAATGCCCACTGCCCGCAGCCGGCATACCGTATGCCTGTAAAACATCTTAATACGGATATTTTAGCGCATTTCCGCTTTAATGTAAAGAAGCAGTTCTCTTTCTGCTAAGCCCGCTCGCCCGTTTCCCCGCTTTCTTTGTCCCCGTCCGGAAGACATCCGCTGGTTTCTGCATCCAGCTCAAACCAGAATTCCACCCCATTCTCAAAATTCTTTACCCCATATTTTTGGTGGAAGGATTCCATGATCGCCTTCACGATAGACAAGCCAATGCCGTTTCCTCCATACTCTCTTGTATGCGCCTTATCCACCTTATAGAACTTATCCCACAATTTCGGGATATCCTCCTCCGGGATCGGTTTTCCACTGTTAAATACAGATATCCTTGCCTTCCCATTTTCTGAAACGATGCGCACCTCTATCCGTTTCTCGTTTTCTACATGATGGATCGCATTCGTAAGATAATTACGCACAACCTGCTCTGTCTTAAACTCATCCGCCCAGACATAGAGGCAGTCATCTGCAATAAAATCTACCGCCGCCTCTGCCTGCTGTACAAGGATCTCGCAGCTTGCGATCACGCCTCTGACCAGCCTTACGATATCAAAACGGTCAAACTGAACCTCATCATTTCCAAATTCCAGCTGATTCAGGGCGAGAAGATTTTTAACCATGATATTCATCTTTCCCGCTTCGTCCATAATGACGTCACAGTAAAATTCCCTGCTCTCCGGGTCGTCATTGACCCCCTCTTTCAGCCCTTCTGCATATCCCTGGATCAGAGCGATCGGAGTCTTAAGCTCATGAGAGACATTCCCCAGGAATTCATTTCTCATATCCTCGATCTTTTCCTTCTGCTCAATATCCTTCTGAAGCTGATTATTCGCGCTCTTTAATTCAGATACGGTCTTCTCAAGCTGGGCGGACATCCTGTTGAAATTTCTGCCCAGTATGCCTATCTCATCCTCTCCGTCACGCGTATACTTTGCCTCAAAATTCAGGTTTGCCATCTCCTGCGACAGCCTTGCCAGTTCCATCACCGGCTGCGTGATCCGGCGTGAGAACAGCCATATGAGCAGGCCTCCCAAAACAATGCCTATGACCCCCAGATAGATCAGGAAACGGCTTGCCAGCGAAGCGCTCTCCTGGATACTTGCAAGAGGGCTCTGCATGATAAACCAGGAGCCGTCAGACAGCCGGCCGCACATTTTCAGATACTCTACATCGCCGGTCACCCCCTGGGCGTCATCCCGATAGATTGTATAAGCGTCTGTCTGCCGGATCACATCCGACACATTAACTCCTGCCACCCCCATCAAGAGCCCGACCGTCATTTCCTTAAACCTGGGATCTCCCGTTCCAAGCGTGCTGAGCACCGCATTCCCCCCTGCGTTGATGACTACCAGATCCACATTTGCTTTTTCCGTTCGCATCAGGATATTGTTATATGACGATGACTCTGACAGCTTATCCTCTGCAAACATTCTGTCAACTTCATTGTATGTGCGCAGCAGTTCCTGGGACTTATGCGACAGGTAATACGTTCCCAGAAAGCCATTATTAATGATCAGCACACCGCCGAGGATGAATACGAGAAGCCCGATAAAAATGGCAGTTATCTGCCTTCGGATTGAGTATTTCATGAAACTTCACCTCAGATCAGTCTACTTCAAATTTGTAACCCATTCCCCAGATGGTCCGGATATATTCGCCCTTATCCCCAAGCTTGCTGCGCAGTTTTTTCACATGCGTATCTATCGTCCGGGCATCACCGAAATAATCATAATTCCAGACATTATTTAAAATTTTCTCTCTGGACAGGGCAATCCCCTGATTCTCTACAAAATATGCCAGCAGCTCGAATTCCTTATAGCTCAGTTCCACAGGCTCTCCGTCGATCTTCACTATATGAGCGGCTTTATCGATCACAATTCCGCCTGCCTCAACCACATCTCCTCCGGAACTTCCAAGAGTCCTCCTCAGGATCGCATTGACCCTCGCCACCAGGATCTTCGGGCTGAAAGGCTTGGAAATATATTCATCCACGCCCAGTTCAAATCCCTGGAGCTCATCCCTCTCCTCCGAGCGCGCTGTGAGCATGATGATCGGCACTTTCGAGGATTCCCTGATTTCCCTGCAGACCTGCCAGCCATCCATCTTTGGCATCATCACATCAAGGATCACAAGCGCTATATCCTTCTCTTCATAAAAAATATCCATGGCTTCCATGCCGTCTCCCGCCTCAATAACCGTATAGCCTTCACGGGTAAGGAAGTCCTTCACCAGTTTCCGCATCCTGCTCTCATCATCTACAACAAGTATCTTTATATTTTCCATGGTCCGTTTCTCCTCTTTTTTATCTGCACTATCTTTATTTTATCCTATATCTTATCAGGGAAATATGTCAATAATGTGAATAAAACAGCCTGAGCCAAAGTTTGCCCCCGGTCCGTATTCCTGAATCTTTATTGAAAATTTTTCTTGCCATGAAGCAATCTTAATGATAACATATTATCAGTTCGTGAGGGAGTAATTGGCGTCTCCGTACGTGGTAAGTCAACATACTGGTTCATACGGGACCTGGCTTATCTTAAATAATGAGACTCATGTACAGTGTATTTGCTGTACATGTTTTTTCTGACAGGTGCAGCGATGCGCCTGCTTTTTTATTCTGCGGAGAGCACGGATCACTTTCCGCATTCACCAAGGAGGAAAAAATGGGATTATTAGAATTGTTCATTCTCGCTGTGGGGCTGTCCATGGACGCTTTTGCCGTCTCTGTCTGCAAAGGTCTTGCCATGCCTAAGATCACGTTAAAAAGAACGCTGACTGTCGGACTCTGGTTCGGCGGTTTTCAGGCGCTTATGCCTGCGGCCGGCTATCTCCTGGGAGTCCAGTTCAGGGACAAAATCACCGCCGTTGATCACTGGATCGCCTTCATCCTGCTGGGGCTCATCGGCGCCAACATGATCAAAGAAGCCTGTTCAGGCGACTGTGAAGAGGAAAATGAATCTCTGGATATCAGGACTATGTTTCTGCTGGCAGTAGCCACAAGCATAGATGCCCTTGCAGTGGGAATCACTTTTGCTTTCCTGGACGTTCATCTTCTGGCAGCAGTCTCTTTTATCGGGATCACCACATTCACCCTTTCTGCTGCGGGAGTAAAGATCGGGAATGTATTCGGCACCCGCTACAAGGCAAAAGCAGAATTAGCCGGAGGAGTGATCCTCATACTGCTCGGTTTAAAAATCCTGCTGGAGCATCTGGGAATACTAACCCTTTGATCCGTTCGGATAAGGTTTAAATTGGAATCCAAACAGGCATATGGCTTTTTTTATTACCGCGGGCAGTTTCCATACAGCGGCGCTTAACTACATACGGAAGGAGAATATTTATCCAATGCAGGAAAATAACACTTTTATGAAAACAAAACCGGTCTTCCCCCTCCTGGTCTCCATGTCTGTTCCCATGATGCTTTCCATGCTCATCCAGTCGCTTTATAACATTGTGGACAGCATCTATGTGTCACGGCTCGGTACAGACGCGCTCACTGCCGTTTCTCTTGCCTATCCTCTCCAAAATGCCATTGTATCCGTGGCAGTCGGGATCGGAGTCGGCATCAGCTCTGCGATCTCGATCCACCTGGGTGCAGGGAATCAGGAAAAAGCCGACCGGGCGGCCACTGTCGGCATAGGGCTGACTGTATTCCACTGCCTCTTATTTATTCTTGCCGGACTTATCATTACACGTCCTTTTCTCTCTCTTTTCACGGACAATCCGGCAGTGCTCGATGCATCCTGCGATTACACATATATTGTGTTGTGTTTTTCCTTTGGCTCTCTTCTCCAGATCGCCTTCGAAAAAATCTTTCAGGGGATCGGGCAGATGAAGGTCACTATGTATCTGTTGATTGCGGGATGCGTGATCAATATCATACTTGACCCCATCCTCATATTCGGCCTGTTGGGCTTTCCCGCGCTTGGAGTCGCAGGGGCTGCCATTGCCACCGTGATCGGACAGATCAGCGCCTTCCTCCTGTATATTGTGGTGTACCTAAAAAAATCCTATGCCATTAACATCCGGGTAAAGCACCTTCGTTTTGACCGGAAGATCATCTGGCAGATATACAGTGTAGGAATCCCGTCCAGTATAATGATGCTTCTCCCATCTGTTCTCATCAGCATCCTGAACAGCATCCTCGCAGGCTTCTCCGAAGTGTATGTAGCTGTACTCGGCGTATATTTTAAACTTCAGACATTTATATATATGCCTGCAAACGGAATTGTCCAGGGAATGAGACCGATCATCGGATATAACTACGGTGCCGGAGAAAAACCCCGGGTGCGTTCTGCCATCAGATACAGCCTAATCTGCGCGGCGTCACTCATGCTCCTTGGAACTCTTCTGTCCCTGCTTATCCCGGAACAGATCTTCGCTCTGTTTGATGCAGACGCAGAACTGATGGATGCAGGTGTCCGGGCTCTCCGCATCATCTGTCTCGGCTTTCTGGTCTCTTCCGTGGGCATCATTTACTCCGGTACTTTCGAAGCACTCGGCAATGGAAGGAACTCCCTGACAATATCCCTCCTGAGGCAGTTCCTGATCACAATCCCCCTAAGCTTCATCCTCTCAAAAGTCTGGGGACCTGTCGGTGTATGGATCTCATTTCCCGCAGGGGAATTTTGCGCATCGATCGCGGCCTTCTTCCTGCTGGGGCATTACGAAAAAGGGACTTTATCCCCATTTAAGAAACATACTTACATCGCATAAACCAAAGCGTCAAAAAGGCTGCCGGCGTAATGCCCGCAGCCTTTTTCCAGGATCACGTCTGATCCCTTACTATTCCATTTCAAAATTTGTAAAGTACTGATGCGCAAGGTCTTCATCCTCCCCGCTGACGAGCAGCCGCATCGGAAGTCCCAGTTTAATAGACATCAGTCCGAGAAGAGATTTCCCGTCAATGCGAAAATTTCTGTTAGACATATCTGTAACGTCAATGTCTGATTTCATCTTCTGGCATGTATTACAAAAGCTCATCAACTGCCCTGATGTTGCGAACTTGATCTTTTTCTCGACCATTTTCTTTTTCACCCTCCTGTCTCGCGTATGTGTGGTTACTGCACACTGCCCCAGTATATAATAAATACACGGGACAGGCAAGAGAAAAATACAACTGCGGATAACAGGACTTGAACCTGCACGTCATGGACACCAGAACCTAAATCTGGCGCGTCTGCCAATTCCGCCATATCCGCTTATATCAATGAAAAACGGAAACCCAATGTTCTGGGTTTCCGTCATCTCACTTACT
>USKR01000030.1 GCA_900555215.1 uncultured Ruminococcus sp. | reverse complement strand
AGGGACCGGCAGGCTGAAGGGATCGTATATCCGTGTGGGGGATGCGGACCTTCCGATGACGGATTATGAGATATACAGCTATGAATCATACCGAAAGCATCTTCACGACGACGAGCGGGAAGTGGAGCGGGCAGCCGGCCTGCTTGATGAAGAGAAGATTGAGCGTTACATCCAGGATAAAAAGAAAGAGCGTGTACAATTTGCCATGCTGGAGGAGGAAAGAGTAAAAGAGCTTCTTAATATTACCAGAGGCGGAGTCCCGACTCTGGCGGCAGTTATGAATTTCTGTATGTATCCCCAGGGGTTATTTCCGCAGTTTGGGATCACCGCAGTGATCGTGCCTGGGTATGAGATCGGGGATACGGCGGATGAGAGCATGCGATTTACGGATAATAAGCGGATTGAAGGAACGATATCAGAGATGGTCGAAGAAGCGGTTATATTCTGTAAGAGAAATATGCGTGTCAGCACCATTATTGATCCGAATACAGGGATGCGCAGGGATAAGGCAGAGTATCCTCTTGCCGCGATTAGGGAAGCGGTGTTAAACGCATTGATCCACCGCGATTACAGTGTGCATACAGAAGGGACTCCGGTGCAGATCTGTTTTTTCAAAGATCGGCTGGAGATCCACAGCCCGGGAACGCTCTATGGCAGGATGACAGTAGAACAGCTGGGCTTTGCGAGACCGGATCTGCGCAATCCAGCCCTTGCGGTTATGGCTGAGAGTATTACCGGAGCAGAGAACCGATATTCGGGGATTCCTACTATGAAGCGGGCGATGAGGGAAGCCGGGCTGCCGGATCCGGTATTTGAGAATCGCAGGAATGAGTTCGTGGTGATTTTTCACAATGGCAAGGGCGAGAGCGAGCGTACGGTTTCGGTGATCCGGGAGTCAGGGACGTACCTGATCCGGGACGGGGCAGCAGGCGGCGCCATGCCATTTACGGACGACAGTGCGGGCAGAAGAGCGAAGCAGAGCCTGCTGGACTTCTGCCTGGTGCCGCGGAGCAAGAGTGAGATCGCAGAATTTTTGGGCGTGAAGACGCTTTTTCATGTTATGGGGAAATATGTGCGTCCGCTCCTTGAGAGCGGGGAGATGGCGATGACCATGCCGGAGAAGCCTCAGAGCAAAAACCAGAAATATTATACGGTTGTAAGATCGTGATAAGAAGGGGAGAAGGATATGATTACAAGTACGGCAAATGCGCAGGTGAAGGAACTGATCAGGCTGATGAAGAAAAGCCGCGCCCGGGAGGATGCGGGCGTGTTTATCGTAGAGGGGCCGCGCATGGCGGGAGAGCTGACGGACGACCCGGCATGGCAGGAACGGATCGAACGGGTCTACCTGTCAGAGAGCTATGCCGCAAAGCATACAGGAGAAGCAGATGATCTTCGAAGAACCGGCAGGGTGGAGATCCTTGCGGATAATGTATTTGACCATGTGTCGGATACAAAGACGCCTCAGGGGATCCTTGCAGTGGTGAAACGGAAGGAATATGATCTGGAGGACATTTTAGGCGGACAACAGGGGAACTCTCTTGTAATTGTCCTGGATAATCTTCAGGACCCGGGAAATCTCGGCACGATCTTCCGGACTGCGGAAGCAGCGGGGGCGACCGGGATTCTCTTAAGCCGGGACTGCGTGGACATCTATAATCCGAAGGTGATCCGTTCTACCATGGGAGCGGTGTTCCGCCTGCCCTTCCTGTACGTGGACGACCTGCCCGGAGCGGTCAGTGAATTAAAGGAAACGGGCATCCGTGTTTTTGCCGCTCATCTGGAAGGGAAGAATGCTTATGACAGGGAAGATTATTCCGGCGGAACAGCATTTCTTATAGGAAATGAAGGGAACGGGCTCAGGGATGAAGTGGCTGAGTGCGCGGACTGCCGGATCCGTATCCCCATGCAGGGGAAGGCGGAATCTCTGAATGCCGCGGTGGCGGCAGCTGTGCTCATGTTCGAGGTGAGCAGACAGCGGCGATTATGAACCGGATGTGATATAAACGGAAAGTGATAAACCAGAAAGCAATAAGAAATAGAAAATGCAAAATTATGCAAAAATATTGAATTTTTATGCATTAACCTGTATACTTGCTAGTGTGCGGAAAGCAGCACGGCACACCGGCTTCAGATTCGTTTTTGACAAACCGGAGGAAACGATATGAGACCATTACTTGACCTGACAAAAGAATACGGGCTTGTCCTGGACGGCGGAGGCGCCAGGGGCGCATACCAGATCGGTGCGTGGAAGGCGCTTAAGGAAGCAGGGGTGAAGATATCTGCTGTGGCAGGTACTTCCGTAGGCGCGCTGAACGGGGCGCTCATCTGTATGGATGATCTGGAGAAGGCGGAGAGGATCTGGAGCGAGATGGAGTTCTCCCGCGTGATGTCTGTGGATGACGACTGGATGCGGCAGTTCTTTCAGGGAGAACAGAAGCTTGGCGATATCCTCGCGGAACTGGGACGGGTCTTCCGGGACGGGGGTGTGGACGCTGCCCCGCTGCGGAAGCTGATCCATGAAAACGTAGATGAAGAGAAGATCCGCGGCTGCGGGAAAGAATTCTTCATCGTAACATTTTCATTGACAGATATGAAAGAACTGGAGCTGAGCGTCTCAGATATCCCGGAGGGGCGGCTGGAGGATTTCCTTCTGGCAAGCGCCTATCTTGTGGGATTTAAGAATGAGCCCATGGAAGACGGCAAGCGGTATATTGACGGAGGGATCTTCAACAATGTGCCTGCGGATGTCCTTGTGGAGAAAGGATACACAGATCTGATCGAGATAAGGATCTACGGACCGGGGAGAGAACCGAGAGTCAGCCTGCCCGAGGACGGGGAGATGTACCGGATCGGTCCCCGGGTGAAGCTGGGGAGCATCATTGAGTTTGACCGGGAGCGGAGCCGGCAGAACATGAAGATCGGGTATTACGATGCAAAACGGATGCTTTACGGATTGGAAGGAATCATTTATTATATAGAACAGGAGCATTTGGATGCCTGGTATGAACGCAGGATGCGGGACTTGACAGAGCTGGAGAAACGGGCGCTGGCAATTGTCTTGAAACTTCCTGTGTCCGGTACGGATAAGGAACTGTACATGGGCATGCTGGAGGCGGCAGCGAAGTTCCTGAGGATTCCGAAATACAGGATCTATAAAGTAGATGAGCTGCGCGAAACTGTAATGGAGCGGTATGAGCGCCTGCGCGTGATCGCTCCGGAGACGCGCGCTCTGCCGGGATTCATGGAGATATTTATGAAGATAGAGAGGGACAGGATCATGGATTTAAAAGGAAGAAATTTTTTGACACTGAAGGACTTTACACCCGAGGAGATCACATATCTGATCGACCTTGCAGCGGATGTGAAGGAGAAAAAGAAACAGGGCGTCCCGGTGGATCACTGGAGAGGGAAAAACGTTGCCCTGATCTTTGAGAAAGACAGCACCCGTACACGCTGTTCCTTTGAAGTGGCAGCGCATGATATGGGAATGGGCACGACTTACCTCGGACCCACAGGTTCCCAGATGGGCAAGAAAGAGAGCATCGAGGACACTGCAAGAGTGCTCGGGCGGATGTATGACGGCATCGAATACCGCGGATTCGGGCAGGAGATCGTAGAAGAACTGGCGAAGTATGCGGGAGTTCCGGTATGGAACGGGCTGACCAATGAGTATCATCCCACACAGATGCTGGCAGACATGCTGACGATCCGGGAGAATTTTGGGAAACTGAAAGGGCTGAAGCTGGTCTATATGGGCGACGCCCGCTATAACATGGGCAATTCTCTGATGATCGCATGTTCTAAGCTGGGGCTTCATTTCGTGGCATGCACCACGGAAGAGTATTTCCCGAATGCAGAGCTGGTGGCTCAGTGTGAAGAGTACGCAAAGGAGTCAGGGGCCACGATCACACTCACTTCTGACGTGAAAGAAGGGACGAAGAACGCGGATGTGATCTATACGGATGTATGGGTATCCATGGGCGAGCCGGATGAAGTATGGGAGAAGAGAATCAAAGAGCTGTCTCCTTATAAGGTGACAAAGGACGTGATGGCAAACGCGAATAAAGGCGCGATCTTCCTGCACTGCCTGCCCGCGTTCCATGATTTGAAGACAAAGATCGGAAAAGAGATGGGCGAGAGGTTCGGCATTCAGGACATGGAAGTGACGGATGAAGTATTCGAATCTGAACAGTCAAAGGTGTTTGACGAGGCAGAGAACAGAATGCACACGATCAAGGCAGTCATGATGGCAACATTGGGAACGGAGCAGGCAAAATGAGAGAAGACATGAAGGCGCAGATCGCGGATGCTTTCAGCAGGATTCTTAGAAAGAGGATATTGATAAGATCACGGTAACACGGCTGATCGAGGAGTGCCATGTTTCCAGACAGACATTCTACTATCATTTTCATGATATTATGGATGTCCTGGAGTGGACTTTTAAGCGTTCCACACAGATCCTTGTGCAGAAGAGCCTGGAATCAGAGGATCGGATGGCAGCGCTTAAAGAGTTTTCGTCCTTTGTGAGAATGAACCGGAGGAAGCTGAAAAGGCTTGTTGAGTCGAAAAGATGGTTCCAGATCGAAGGCATGATGGTTGATGCTGTGAAGGTCTATCTGGAGAAGATGGCGCAGAGTGAAATGTCAGACCTGAGAATAGGGTATGAAGATATGCAGGTGATGCTTATGTTCTATGCCTGCGGCATGGTGGGTGTTCTGTTCCAGAATATAGATGAAAAGCAGGTCGATGAAGAGCGGCTGCTGCGCCAGATCGAGCGGATCATCACGGGAAAGATGTTCCCCGGGAAACAGGAATAATATAAGTTGTCAGGTTGAAAGGTTACTCCTTTTACTGTCCCTCTCTGTTGCAGCCTGTACCGTTCTTGCGGTCAATGCCATATAGTGTTTATACAGAATGCCGAAACGGTGGATATACCCTTTCTGCCAGGGCTTTGCCCGGCCGCAGAAGTGCAGGACCGCGGTGTTCTCCATGACCCAGTCCATGTCGCATACACCGGCGCTGCGGAGGAGATAGTTGTTGTAATTGCGCGCGTCGTAGTTCCAGATTGAATCGTCGATTTCCAGGATCCGCCTGCCGTACATGGCGTTCAGGACATCCTGATCGGGAAGAAGCAGTTCCTTTGCGTGCTCTTTCACATAACTGAATAGTTCTTCTGCATGGATCTCTTTGCGTGCTCGTTCAAGGTCCATCAGGAGCACGCCGGAATTATAGTAATTATGGTTTGTTCCAAGGCGGAGCTGGTTGATATTGTTTGCCAGCTCCGTCTTTCCTGTATGCGCGGCGGCAGCAAAAAGATTTCCTTTCAGATCCGTCTCCCACAGCGGTCGGAGAGAGTTGATGACCAGGATATCCGGATCCAGGTACAGGATGCGGTGGAGGCTGTCCGGGAGGAGCTGCGCTGCCAGCAGCCGGTAATACATTTCCCGCGGATACTGTGTGCTCACCGGGGCATTTGTAAATGCAGAGCTGTCCGCCGTGACCGGATAAAAGCCAAAACCAAAGAGGCGGCACTGGCATCGGATGCGGGAGAGGTCTTCATCAGAAAGCCCGCTGTGGATCAGCCAGACATCGGTCTTGTATTCCGGCTGGGTGACATGCATCGAAGTGAGAAGCACCTGCAGCCTGGGCAGATAATTTTCATTGAGGGTCGTGAGGATCTGTATTCTGTCCTGGGAATGGGGATGTTTCTGTTCCATTGGGATTTTCTCCTTTTTCTGGGTGTTATTTTTCGTTCGTTTATGATTTCCGTGAGCTTACATGCTCAGTTTATGCATTCCAAGAGCCTCCACGAACAGGGCGGCGCCTGTGATGACCAGATAGGCTGCAAGGATATAATTGAGCGCCAGCGCTGAGACAAAGGGCAGCAGAAGGAAGATTACGGCAAGTATAATATTGAGGATCCCGCTGAATGTCAGGGAGCCGGTGCTGGGAATGCGGAAGTATTTCAGCCTTGACGCAAAGGAGATCTTCTGCGCGCCGGTGAAGATCAGCAGGAAGGCGAGCATAAAAGTGACCACCTGCACAGTCAGTGTTATAGGCATGATGAGCAGCATGATGCCGATCAGGATATTCAGGATGCCCGACATGATCAGCATGCCGTCTTTAAAATAATATGTCATGGACGTGTATGCCGCGAAGTGGTAAATACCGATGACAATCACTGCCGCTGCCGCAAGATACTGGATGACCGCAAAGACTCTGACCGGGAATACAGCGGTCAGGATTCCTGCCAGGACCAGAACTGCTGCAGTGATAAAATAGGCTGTGCGGATTTTTTTCCTTTTTTTATTCCATGTATCAATGAGTTCCTGTACATAATCAAATTCTGAATCAAACCATCTCATAAGTCATATCTCCTTTATCATATTATTCTTCAAATTTATCCTTGTATGTGTCTGCCGGCAGCAGATCTGAAATATGCTCTCTGCACTTTCAATATAGCTGATACCCGGATATTCCACCACTTATAATTTCCTTTTCCTGTCTTTACAAAATTTCAGATGTGTCAAGTTTCTTTACAAAATCCCGAAAATGTAAGTACAAAATCTAAAAAATGAGAGTCGTAATCAAAACAGAACTCTGCTATAAAAAACTGTAAGATCCATAAAACACGGAAAGGAGGATATCGTTTCACCATGAAGATCGATGACAGTATATTTGCCGTGAAATTATATGAGATGGAAGAACAGTATGGCAAGCTGCAGTGCCGGATCAGGCTCTGTGAACAGGGCGGCGACGGCAAGATTCATTCGGAGCTGAAAAAAGCAGAAGAAGAATATAAAGAAAACACGATGCTGCTGGAAGAAAAGGCACGTTCCAGCCGGTCCCTTGCAGTGCAGAGACTGATACGCGCTCAGCTTGATTACAGACAGAAGACGGCAGATCTGATGAAAGACGACATTATAAAAGATATGCATTCAGAAGACAACAGCCTGGAAGAAGATAAGACAGAGGCGGATCTGCTGTACGCGGAATTTGCGATGGACTTTGCCACGCTTGCCATGCAGCAGGCGCTGATCTCAGCCCTGGCTGCGCTGGACAGGCAGGAAATTGAGGGAAATATAGAGAACACTAAGGAGGAAAAGAAAGGTGGAATCACAAATGGGAAAGACGATCAGAGAGATAATGCAGGAGTTTACGGTAAATCAGGCACTGAAATATCTGGAGGGCAATCCTTCTCGACCCGACGACAGCGTGCAACTTAAACTGCACGGGATGCTGGGCGGCAGAATACGGACATCAGTTTAATTTAAGTCTTGAGGATATTGATTCTATCGTGCGTCAGGGCAAAGAGCTTGGAACATATATGTATATCTATACCGGCGGCGAACCTACAGTGCGCAAGAAAGATATCTTTAAGATCTGCGAGATGCACCCGGACTGCGAGTTTCTTGCATTTACAAATGGAACGATGATCGATGAAGAGTTCTGTCAGGAAATGCTCCGGGTGAAGAACTTCGTCCCGGCGATCAGCCTGGAGGGATTCGAGGAGGCTAATGACGGGCGGCGCGGTGACGGCGTATACCACAAAGTGCGCCATGCAATGGAGCTGATGAAAGAGCATAAGCTGCCATTTGGTATTTCCGTATGCTACACCAGCCAGAACTTTGAGGATGTGAGCAGCGAGGCGTTCTATGACATGATGATCGAGAGCGGAGCATTGTTTGTGTGGTATTTCCACTATATGCCGGTGGGACATGGCGCTGTGACAGAGTTGCTCCCGACTCCGGAACAGAGGGAAGAAATGTATCACAGGATCCGGCATTTCCGTCAGACGAAGCCGATCTTCGGGATGGATTTCCAGAACGACGGAGAGTATGTAGGCGGATGTATCGCAGGAGGCAGGAGATATCTGCACATCAATGCAAAAGGCGATGTGGAGCCGTGCGTGTTCATCCACTACTCCAATGTAAATATCCATGACGTCTCACTGCTGGATGCGCTGAGGAGCCCGATCTTCCAGGCATACCATGATAATCAGCCGTTCAATGAGAACTATCTGCGCCCATGTCCGATGCTGGAGAATCCGGTGCGAGCCTTACGCAGAGAACTGGAAACCCACGGCCGAGAAGCTGTGGGAGAAGAGCCATTCATAATATTTTGATCTGCTTCTGTTCTTTCCTGCGCTCAGGAGTGCCGAACTGGACCTCCTGTTCTGGTGTGATATAATATCGAAGAAAAGAATATGAAATCAGAGGAGCAATATGAAAAGGAAAAAGAATTACCAGGTTACAGAATTCTGCCACAGATTCCTGTCAGACTATATAGAAGAAGGAAGCTGTTGCATTGACGCTACATGCGGGAATGGAAATGACACAGAATTTCTCTGCCGGATGACAGGGGAGCAGGGGAGAGTGTATGCATTTGATATACAGGACCGGGCTGTGAAAAAAACTGCAGAGCGGCTGGAGAACGCCGGGTATAGGGAAAGGGCGGTTTTGTACTGCGAGGGGCATGAGCGCATGGCAGAATATGTAAAAGAAAAAGCTGATGTTATCATGTTTAATTTCGGCTATCTGCCGGGCGGGGACCATACTGTGGCGACCCGCCGGGAGACCAGCCTCAGGGCAGTCAGAGCGGCAATGAGACTGTTGAAGGAGGGCGGCGTGATCAGCCTGTGCATATACAGCGGAGGAGATACCGGTTACGAGGAAAGAGATGCCCTTTTCGATTATCTGAGCGAACTTGATCCGAAGCAGTGGCTTGTGATCGCGTGCAGTTACTATAATAGAAAAAACGATCCGCCGCAGCCGGTATTTGTGATACGGCTGTAGATACGGATTTGTGTGCGGCGTTCTATACTGCCGAAATTTCCGTGCAAAGACTGAGAAATCTTTTCAGGACGGGATGATCATTGTCATACCGGTAATAGACTCCGAAGGGCAGGCTTGGAAGTCCGGTGACAGGGACATACCGCAGCCCCGGTTCCCGGAGGTGGGGAATATCCGGATAGAGGACATACCCGAGCCCGGCTTTGGCGAGTGTGAATGCGCTTTCGATGCTCTCTGTAAAGTATTGCTGCTCCGGTTCCAGATGGGAGAGGATCCGGCTCTGGATGGAGAA
>USKR01000029.1 GCA_900555215.1 uncultured Ruminococcus sp. | reverse complement strand
AGGAATCTATAAAACACCAGAAAATGAGAGAGGTAATCAATATGTCAAACAACAGTGAAAAAGCCCTTAAAATGCACGAGGAGTGGAACGGAAAACTGGAGACAACGGCAAAAGCCCATGTGGACACACGCGAGGACCTTGCTATTGCCTACACTCCCGGAGTTGCGGAGCCGTGCAAAGTGATCGCAGAGGATCCGGAAGCTGCTTACAAATATACGATCAAAGCAAACACCGTTGCCGTTGTTTCTGACGGGAGCGCTGTTCTCGGACTCGGAAATATCGGCGCCCTCGCCGCTATGCCCGTTATGGAAGGAAAGGCTGTGCTCTTCAAAGAATTCGGCGGCGTGAACGCTGTGCCGATCTGCCTGGACACACAGGACACAGAGGAGATCATCCGCACAGTAGTCAATATTGCCCCCGCTTTCGGCGGAATCAACCTGGAAGACATCTCAGCTCCCAGATGTTTTGAGATCGAGACACGGTTAAAGGAGCTCCTCAATATCCCGGTCTTCCACGATGACCAGCACGGTACAGCCATCGTCGTTCTTGCCGGCATCATTAATGCCCTGAAAGTAACAGGAAAGAAAAAAGAAGACTGCCGCGTGGTGATCAACGGCGCAGGAAGCGCGGGCATCGCTATTGCCAAGCTTCTCCTCACATACGGTTTCTCTCATATTATAATATGTGACAGCAAAGGGATCATCTCCCGCTCAGCGGATAATCTGACTCCGGTCAAAGAAGAGATCGCTCAGATCACTAACAAGGATGATCTGAAAGGAACGCTCGCAGACGCACTGAAGGGCGCGGACATCTTTATCGGTGTATCCGCCCCGGGAGTAGTCACAGCAGACATGGTCGCTTCCATGAATAAGGATGCGATCCTCTTCGCCCTGTCCAATCCGGTGCCGGAGATCATGCCTGACCTTGCAAAAGCAACCGGAGCGAAGGTCGTAGGGACCGGGCGTTCTGACTTCCCGAACCAGGTCAATAATGTAGTTGCATTCCCCGGCATTTTCAAAGGTGCGCTTGAGGGACGTGCGGCCCAGATCACGGAAGAAATGAAGCTTGCCGCTGCAGAAGCTATCGCCGGTCTGGTCGCTGATGATGAATTAAACGAGGACAACATCCTGCCGCAGCCCTTCGACCCGCGCGTAGCGGACACAGTCAGCCAGGCTGTAAAGGATCTGATCCGTTGATTAAAACAAATCTGAACCGCTGGGGCGGAAGACGCTACTATTCTCTGGACTGCTGTCTGAAAGAACAGTTTGGGGAAAAAGTTTACAAGATCACACTGAACGGCGGGATGTCCTGTCCCAATCGGGACGGGCACATCGGAACAGGCGGCTGCATCTTCTGCAGTGCGAAAGGCTCCGGCGATTTTGCCGGAGACGCCGCCCTCACCATAACAGAACAGCTTGCCGCAGGGAAAAAGGATTTGCTGGCAAAGCGCCCTGTCCATTCTTATGTGGCATATTTCCAGGCGTTTACAAACACCTATGCGCCCGTGCCCCGGCTGGAAAAAATCTTCACGGAAGCCATACAGGACCCGGATGTCAGGGCTCTCTCCATCGCCACGCGTCCCGACTGCCTTGGAAGCGATGTCCTGGAGCTTCTCGGGCGGTTGAATCAGATAAAGCCTGTATGGGTGGAACTGGGGCTTCAGACTATTCACGAAGAGACTGCACGGTTCATCCGCCGGGGTTATGACCTGGACATATTTGACAGAGCAGCGACTGATCTTCGAAGACTGGGCATCACGGTGATCGTACATGTGATCTTATTTCTCCCCGGAGAGACAGAGGAAATGATGCTTGAGACGCTTGACTATCTGAACAGCCGGGATATCCAGGGGATCAAACTCCAGCTTCTGCACATACTGGAAGGAACGGATCTCGCTGAACTGTACCGCGATCATCCGTTCCACACGCCGGATATGGAAGAGTACATCCGCGTCCTTGGCAGATGCATAGCCCGCCTGAGACCGGATATCGCCATACACCGGCTGACCGGCGACGGACCAAAAGATCTCCTTATCGCGCCGCTCTGGACAGGAGCCAAACGCACTGTGCTGAACCGGCTGAATCAATATCTGAAAGAAAAGGATTTATGGCAGGGAAAGGAGTACTATGGCTGAGACATTTACACTGTATAAACTGATCATATTATATATGCTGAACAAGGTAGACTTCCCTCTCACCACCTCCCAGATTTCGGAGTTTGTGCTCGACAGAGGCTATACTTCATATTTTAAACTCCAGGAGGCGCTCTCTGAGCTGGCTTCATCTGAGTTGATCCGTACGGAGACGACCCACAACCGTACACTGTACCATCTGACCGAGAACGGGGCGGAGACGATCCACTATTTCAGCAACAAGATTTCTTCTGCCATCCGGGAAGATATCGACGATTTTCTTAAGGAAAAGCAGTATGATTTAAAAGAAGAGGTATCGGTTAAATCAGACTATTACCTCAACACAAACAAAGAATACGAAGTGCGGTGCCAGATCGTAGAAAACGGCTCCAGCCTCATTGATCTGAAACTTACGGTTCCGACCGAAACTGAGGCAGAAGCCATAGCAAACCGCTGGGATCTGAACAGTCAACAGATTTATGCCATGCTGCTCGCCAACCTGCTGTGACGCGGCTGGCAGGCAGCGTTATTCATCTGCTGCGCCGCGGATCTTCTGCAGATATTCTTTGATGTTTTTTTCATAGCCGAGATCGCCGGGTTCATAGAACCTGGCGTCTTTTATTTCATCCGGCAGATATTGCTGGTCCACATAGTGTCCGGGATAGTCGTGGGCATACTTATACCCTATGCCATGCCCGAGCTTCCCTGCGCCTTTGTAATGTGCATCCCTTAAATGAGACGGCACAGAAGTCTGATATGTCCGGACTGCATTGTTTGCCGCTGAGATAGCATTTACCGCGGAATTGCTCTTGGGCGCGCAGGCGACATATGTCACAGCCTGCGAGAGGATGATCTGGGACTCCGGCATGCCGATCCGCTCTACTGCCTGCGCAGCGGACACTGCCACTGTGAGCGCCATGGGATCTGCGTTTCCGACATCCTCGGACGCGCAGATCATGATGCGCCGGGCAATGAACTTCACATCCTCCCCTGCATAGAGCATTTTTGCAAGATAATAAACCGCTGCGTCCGGGTCTGATCCCCTCATGCTCTTGATAAACGCCGAGATAATGTCATAATGGTTGTCTCCCCTCTTATCATAATTCACCGCGCGCTTCTGGATACACTCAGACGCCACATCCATTGTGATGTGGATGATCCCGTCTTCACTGCGTTCTGTTGTGAGCACTCCCAGCTCAACGGCGTTCAGCGCATTTCTTGCATCACCGCCTGACATATCTGCCAGAAACTCCAGCGCGTCTTCATCAATCACTGCGTGGAAACTTCCCAGCCCTTTGTCTGTGTCATTTACGGCACGTCTGAGCAGAGTCTTGATATCCTCCTTTTCCAAAGGCTTCAATTCAAAGATACTGGACCTGGAAAGGAGCGCCCCGTTGACTTCAAAATATGGGTTCTCCGTAGTGGCGCCGATCAGGATCACTGTCCCGTCTTCCACAAAAGGCAGAAGGTAGTCCTGCTGCCCCTTGTTAAATCGATGGATCTCGTCAATAAACAGGATCGTCTTTTTCCCATACATCCCCTGAAGATCCTTCGCCTGCCGCACGACCTCCTCCATATCTTTCTTTCCCGCCACCGTGGCATTGATCTGTTTAAATTCCGCGCTCGTAGTATTTGCGATCACTTTGGCAAGGGTCGTTTTCCCCGTCCCCGGCGGTCCGTAAAAAATAACCGAACTCAGCTTGTCCGCCTTGATCGCGCGGTAAAGCAGCTTGTCCCTGCCGATAATGTGCTGCTGCCCCACTACTTCCTCAAGCGTTGAAGGGCGCATCCTGGAGGCAAGAGGTGATTCTTTCTCCTGCTCTTTTTCTCTCATATAGTCAAATAAATCCATAGCTTCCTCCCTGTATTTATGCCGGTTTTACACTCCTGCCAGAGTGCGGATCACTTCGCCCGCAATGATCAGCCCTGCCGCCGGGGGGACGAACGAGATGCTTCCGGGCAAGGACCTCCTCGCGCCCGTGTCCTCGCCGGTGGTTCGTCCGCCTGTGTCAACAGGCTTTTCTTCCGAATATAATACCTTCAGATGAATAATCCCCCGATTTTTCAATTCTTTTCTCATCACCCGGCACAGCGGACAGACTCTCGTCTCTGCAAGGTCCGCGATGCGGAACAGTTCCGGGTGAAGCTTATTCCCGGTACCCATGCTGCTTATGATCGGGATATGCTCTCTCTGTGCCAGCTCCACAAGGGCGATCTTTGCGCTCACTGTGTCTATGGCATCAATAATGTAATCCGGCTTCCCTGTCTGTCCGAACAGGGCGTCAATATTATCCGGAAGGACAAACATTTCATAAGTATCTACGCAGATGTCCGGGCAGATATCCCGTATCCGTTCCCTCATGACCTCTGTCTTATACCTTCCCACAGTACTGTGATACGCAATGGACTGCCGGTTAATGTTCGTAAGCGACACCCGGTCATTGTCAATCAGGGTCAGCTTACCCACGCCGCACCGTGCCAGCGCCTCAATACAGTGGGAACCCACGCCGCCCACGCCGAACACCATCACCGAGGCAGAGCGGAGCCGCTTCTCTGCTTCCGCCCCGATCAGAAGTTCTGTCCTGGAAAATTCATTTATCATCTCTTTCTCCTTACCTGTATTCCTGACCCGTACGTGCCCCATAAGCCGCACGCGCCCTATTCTAAAAGGAGCCGGTCAACTGTAACAAACTCATATCCTCTCTCACTGAGAGTATCAATGATCTGAAGCGCCGCCTCCACGGATGTTTCATAACAGTCGTGCATGAGAATGATATCATTTTCTTCTGTATCCGTCACTACCTTTCTCACGATCTCCTGCGTATCCTTTGTCACCCAGTCTCTGGAATCCACTGTCCATTTTACGTACAGCTTATCCGGCTCCTCCATACTCCGGGGAAATTCGCCGAAGGGCGGACGCACCAGAGCAGTCTCCTCTCCAGTGATCGCTTTGATCAGACTGTCCGTCATCTCCAGCTCTTTCCATGCATCTTCTGTGCTCAGATCTGAGAGATCCACATGATGCCAGGTATGGTTCCCGATCAGATGCCCTTCCTCATATATACGCCGGATAATCTCCTCCCCGCCCTCTTTCTCAATGTTAGAGCCGATAACGAAAAAAGAGGCCTTGACATTTCTCTCTCTGAGCCCATCCAGGAGGAGGGGGGTATACTCCGAACTTGGGCCGTCATCAAAGGTCAAAGCTACTTTTGGAGGAATTTCAGAGGATGCCTCGCTCTTCACCTCTGCTCCTGCTTCCTCACTCTCCCAGAGAGCTGATACGGGATACGCCATGAGCACTGCTGTCAGCGCCAGTGCCTGCATCCATCTCCTGATCTCATTTTTCGCCATGTCTGTCCTCCATCTTCTCCGCCTCCCCGGTCCATTGACCCGTTCTGATACAGATTATGAAAGACATCCCGTCCACATTCCACAGCTAAACTCCGGCGCATTGGAGCACATGCAGCACCGTTTCCAGCACTCAGCTGTCTTCGGGCACATGCTTTTTCCTATATTCCGACGGTCCGATCCCTTTCTGCTTCTTAAATGCTTTTGAAAAGTACAGATTGTTCGCAAATCCAACGGAATAAGCTATGGCAGACACAGACAGTGTGGTCTCCTTCAGCAGGTGGCACGCCTGCTTGATCCTGTATTCAGACAGATATTCTTTTGGAGATTTCCTCACATAGTTCTGGAAGGACCGAAAAAGATGGCTCCGGCTGATTCCCACATAATCTGCGATATCCTCAACCGTAATGGGATAGGAATAGTTTGTCCCGATATAGCTCTCCGCCTTTTCCACATAGGTAAGCTGTATGTCTTTCTCCTGATCCTCCCTGTCTGAATAGTGCATGAACACGGCAAGCAGACTGTAAAGCTGCCCGGTCATCGCCACAGAAGCCTCGTAGGTGTTCCCCTTCATGCTGTATATACGCGCCAGTCCGTCCCGGATCTCTTCGACCGGGACCTTGCCTTTCAGTATATACGGTGTTTCACGGCTGAAACCCGTATTGCGGTTAATGGATGCCGCGTCCGCCCCCATAAATCCCGCCCAGGCATACTCCCACGGCTCGTCTCTGTCCGCCCGGTATTCAAGCTCTTCTCCCGGATACAGTATAAATGTATCTCCGGCGCTGAGCCTGCAGGATACCTTTCCGGTAGAATAATACCCGCTGCCGGACAGGATATGGTGGATACAGTAATGATCTCTGACGCCCGGTCCCCACTGGTATTCCGGCTCGCATTTCTGGTATCCCACATTATATACAGAAAGCGAATTCAGCAGATTTTCACCCATTTTGTATGAATGCTTGTATGTATCCTGCATATCTGTCCTCCTTTCGGTCTTTTCATTGAGGCATATCACACATATTATAGTCTCACAACTTTACCCCGCGCAACATTTTTACATAAATTTGCACACATTTTTTATAGACGGACACCCCTTTCTGGGCTATACTGAAAACAGATTACATCGCGAATCAAAAATATTATTTTCAAACTGAGGAGGATCATCAGATGAAACAAAAGCTTTTTGACAAATTTGCAGAACTTTTCGGCAGTTCAGAGGGCGCCCGCTTCTATTTTGCACCGGGACGCGTGAACCTGATCGGAGAACACACGGACTACAACGGGGGGCATGTATTCCCCTGCGCACTTACTATGGGTACATATGCGGCGGCAAGAAAAAGAGAGGACCGCAAAATGCATTTTTATTCCATGAACCTGGATACATTCGGCGTAGTCGAAACTTCCCTCGATGATCTTACCAACAAACCGGAATATAACTGGGCGAACTACCCGTTCGGAGTTGTATGGGCTTTCGCAGAAAAAGGACATCCGATTGACAGCGGCTTTGATATGGTCATCTGGGGAAACATCCCGAACGGAGCCGGACTCTCCTCTTCCGCATCTCTTGAGGTGCTCACAGGGGTTGTCCTCACAGACCTGTTCGGCATCACGGATCTGACAATGACAGATCTTGCCCTGATAGGTCAGTATTCCGAAAATAATTTCAACGGCTGCAACTGCGGTATCATGGATCAGTTCGCCAGCGCAAACGGGAAAAAGGACAATGCGATCTTCCTTGACACAAACACGCTCAAATTCGAGTATGCGCCCATCAAGCTTGACGATGCGAAGATCATTATTACAAACAGCAAGGTAAAACACAGCCTTGTGGACTCTGCTTACAATGACAGGCGCCAGGAGTGCACGGACGCTCTCGCAGCCCTCAAGACGAAGCTGGACATCAATTCCCTGGGAGACCTGACACCGGAAGAATTCGAGGCCAACAAAGACCTGATCAAAGATCCGATCCAGTTAAAACGCGCAAAACACGCTGTATACGAGAACCAGCGCACGATCGATGCAGTGGCAGCGCTCAAAGCCGGAGACATCACGAAGTTCGGACAGCTGATGAACCAGTCCCACATCTCCCTGCGCGATGACTATGAAGTATCCTGCGAGGAGATCGACATCCTTGTGGACCTTGCCTGGAAACTCCCCGGCGTGATCGGTTCCCGCATCACCGGCGGCGGATTCGGAGGATGCACAGTCAGCATCGTAAAAAATGACGCTGTTGACACATTTATCGACAGCATCGGAAAGACATACAAGGAAAAAGTAGGGCATGAGGCTGAATTTTATACCGTAGATATCGGCGCCGGCGCTTCCCGTCTTGACTGAATCAGAGGAGGGGAACCATCATGCTTTATGAATCGATCAAAAAATTGGTACAGTACGGGATCAATACCGGACTGACCCCCGAAACAGAGAGGATATATACAACGAACCTCCTCCTGGATCTATTCAGAGAAGACAATTATGAGGACGCTGATGCAGGCTCCGGTGATATCGTGCTGGAAGATGTGTTAAGAGACCTGCTCGACGAAGCCGTCAGACGCGGGATCATCGAAGACAGTATCGCATACAGGGATCTCTTTGACACGAAACTTATGAACTGTCTCGTGCCCAGACCGGCGCAGATACAGGATCAGTTCTGGAGGAAATACGAAGAGTCCCCTGAGGCTGCAACAGATTATTATTATAAATTAAGCCAGGACAGCGACTATATCCGCCGATACCGAATTAAAAGAGACCGTAAGTGGACAGTGGATACAAAGTACGGAACTCTGGATATCACGATCAATCTTTCCAAACCTGAGAAAGATCCAAAAGCAATCGCCGCGGCAGGGAAGGCAAAATCCTCCTCGTACCCGAAATGCCAGCTCTGCATGGAAAACGAAGGATATGCGGGACGCCTGGACCATCCGGCAAGGGAGAACCACCGCATCATCCCCATCACCATCCAGGGGAAGAAATGGGGCTTCCAGTATTCGCCGTATGTTTACTATAACGAGCATTGTATCGTATTTAACGGGGAACATATTCCTATGAAGATCGACCGGAACGCATTTGCAAAGCTTTTTGACTTTATCAAACTGTTCCCCCATTATTTCCTCGGCTCTAACGCGGACCTTCCGATCGTAGGGGGATCGATCCTCAGCCATGACCATTTCCAGGGTGGAAATTATACTTTTGCCATGGCAAAAGCTCCGGTCATCGAGGAGTTTACTGTAAAGGGTTATGAGGACGTGTCCGCAGGCATTGTAAAATGGCCGCTCTCCGTCATCCGTCTCCGCGGCGAAGACACGGAGCGCATCATTGATCTTGCTGACCACATCCTGAAGACATGGCGCTCCTACACGGACGAAGATGCATTTATCTTCGCTGAGACCGACGGAGTACCGCACAACACGATCACACCGATCGCGCGCAAAAATGACAATATGTATGAGCTTGACCTGACTCTGCGGAACAACATTACTACAGAGGAACATCCTCTCGGCGTGTATCATCCCCATGCAAAACTCCACCACATCAAAAAGGAGAACATCGGGCTGATCGAGGTCATGGGGCTTGCCGTCCTTCCCGCCCGTCTGAAAGGCGAGATGGAGCTCTTAAAGGAGTACATTCTGGAGGGTAAAGATATCCGCAGCAATGACCAGATCGCAAAGCATGCAGACTGGGTTGATGAATTCCTTCCAGCATATACGGATGTCAATACAGACAATATCGAACATATTCTGGAGCAGGAAGTCGGGAAAGTCTTCTGCCAGGTACTTGAAGATGCAGGCGTGTACAAATGTACAGAAGACGGAATGGAAAAATTCCGGAGGTTTATACAGGTGCTGTAAATCTGGATTTGTGTGTGGGACGGACGACCGATAGAACATCCGAAAACCGTGATTTATTTTAAGACGTATTCGTGGCGGACGGGGATGTGGCTCTGGTTCCGGTTCCACGATTTGGGAAAGACATAAAAGGAATGGGATACAGCTAAAGA
>USKR01000028.1 GCA_900555215.1 uncultured Ruminococcus sp. | reverse complement strand
ATATCATTTCCATCGTATATTCTTTCACCGCGCTGCTCTCATCATACAGCTTCCGGTAAATCTTTTTCGGTATCGTGTATATTACGCATTCTGTCTCCATCTCCATATCCAGCTCAATATCCATGCCGTTCATCATACATGCCGCGCTGAGGATACTCACATCCCCTTCCAGCAGCCGGAACAGGGTAATATCCCCGCCTCCCGGAGAAGTAATAAAGACACGGGCTCTTCCCTGAGCAATGATCTGGACTCCCGCGCACTCTCCTCCTCCGAAATGAAGCCTTGTTTTCTTATGGCACAGATTTCTTACTGTATTTGTCTGAACATTCCTCCTCTGCTCCTCCGTAAGGTCAGTCCAGAAAGGAAAAGCCTTTTTTAACATCTCTTCTAAATATCTGTCCATCATATTCTCCCTTATTCAACAGTAAAACAAGTATATCATATTCTGCAAGTAAATACTGAACTATTTTTCCTTTCCATGCATCAGGTCCCATACTTTATGCTTTTATTATGAAACCATAATATTTCAAACACATCTTCTTCACAATTTTGCAATAAACTAATCAATGTTGTTGAAGGGAGTATGATACAGATGACAAAAGAACAATACTACGAGCTGATCCATCCGTATTCCGATGCTGTCAGCCTGATCCTCGCCCGGCTGGAAGTCCTGAACCATCAGGCCGGCGAGCAGGAAGAAGTGCGTCCCATTCACGGGATCAGCAGCCGTATCAAAGATAAAACCAGTATCGAACAGAAGCTGAAAAAGAAACGTGCGGGTACAAGCCCGGATGATGCAAAAACAACCCTGCATGATATAGCGGGCGTCCGCGTGATCTGCTTTTTTGAACGTGATATACGGCACCTTGTCTGCTGTCTGAAAAAGCAGTCCGATCTGATAGTCATTAAAGAAAAAGATTACATAAATACTCCGAAGCCCAACGGCTACCGCAGCTATCACCTCATCCTCGGCGTCCCGATCTACTACATGGAAGGGATGGAGTATTATCCCGTGGAAATCCAGTTCCGCACCATATCCATGGATTTCTGGGCAGCAATGGAACACAGGATCTGCTATAAAAACCAGCCCTTTAATGAAATGGAAATGAGGAGCGCTTTCCGTCAGTATTCGGAAATACTTGAAAAAATGGAAAAATCCTTTGAAGTGTACAGTGAAAATGGACAGTAAATCTGGATTTATTTCTCCAGCCAGAAGAAATCCCATGACTGCACTCTGCTTTTTTCTATCATTTCTGTCTTTCCGGTCAACAGATCTGTATATTCTGTGACCTCAGGCATCCAGATTTCTTTTTCCTCATCGCTGAAGTTGAATACCGCGTGAAGTTCTCTTCCTTCCGCCTTTCTGACGATCCAGAGGATAGATGTGTCGCTGTAATCTTTTGTGTATACCTCTGCGTCCGCGTTGAAAACAGCATCGTTCCTGCGGATTTCTTCCAGCCTGGTGAGGGCATGGAAGATCTTTTCCTGCACGCTTCCCTCCTTCTCTATATTTTCTGCCAGATCCCAGCAGAATTTTCCTCTGTGGATATAGCGGGAGTCCGGCGCTTTATCCGGGTCGTCTTTGTATGTATAGTCATTGACCTGACCGATCTCATCCCCACTGTAGAGCATAGGAATACCGGACTGGGTAAACATGTATGCGTGGAGCATGATGTCTTTTACCACCACGCGCTCCATTTTCTCCTCATCCTGCTCGAAGCCGGCGCTTTCGATCCCGCACATGGAAGCCGTGGTGGCGCAGAAGCGGGCGTCCCCTGTCACCGGGTCTTCATTGTACAGCTCGCCCCTGCTGACACTGCCTTCTGTCCTGCCCAGAAAATAATCGTTCAGGTATTTCTTGTGCGGCACTTCTTTCATACCCCACTCGCTGAGTGTGGCATAATCCAGACCCCAGCCGATATCGTCATGGCACCTCAGATAATTCAAGAATGTATACTCTTTCGGAAGCGAGCAGACGATATCCATCTGCTTTCTCAAAAGCCGCACATCCCGTGTCGCCACAGTGTTCCACGTCGTTGCCATTGTGGTGACATTGTAAAGCATGTGGCATTCCGGCTTTTCCACTGTGCCGAAATACGGCGCCACTTTTTCCGGCTCCATGACCACTTCTCCAAGGAGCACGATGCCCGGGCACACGATCTCGCCGATCATCCTCATCATCCTCACGATCGTATGCACCTGCTGCAGATTCCGACAGTTTGTCCCCAGTTCCTTCCAGATATAGGGAACCGCGTCGATGCGGATGATATCCATCCCCTGATTTGCCAGATAGAGGAAGTTGTACATCATTTCATTAAACACTCTCGGATTGCGGTAATTTAAATCCCACTGATATGGATAAAACGTGGTCATCACATAATGTCCAATCTCCGGCAGCCAGGTAAAATTTCCCGGTGCCGTTGTCGGAAATACCTGGGGCACGGTCTTCTCGTATTCCGCAGGGATCGACGGGTCTGCATAGAAGAAATAGCGGCTCATGTATTCGCCGTCTCCCTGGCGCGCCTTCACCGCCCACTCGTGGTCCTCGGACGTATGGTTCATGACAAAGTCCATGCACAGGCTGATGCCCTTTTCATGGCATTTGTCCGCCAGTCCTGCCAGGTCGTCCATGGTCCCCAAGTCCGGCTTCACTTTGCGGAAATCCGCCACCGCATACCCGCCGTCAGACCTGCCCTTTGGCGAATCAAGGAAAGGCATGAGATGGATATAATTCACATTGCATTTCTCAAGATACGGAAGCTTTTCCTGCACTCCTTTGAGGTTCCCGGCAAAGTTGTCGATATACATCATCATGCCGACCATATCCCGGCTGCGGTACCATTTCCCTTCTTTTTCCCGCTTTAAGTCAAGAGCCTTGAGGCTCTCTTTTCTCGAATCATAATAACGCTTCATCTGACCGCAGAGTTCTGCGAACATATCAGAATTTCCATATAACTCCATATACAGCCAGCGCAGCTCATCATGGTGGCGGCTCAGCCTCTCTGTAAACACACGGTCCTCCTCCGCCGCCGGCCGGTCTGCTGCCTCAGACTTGACCGCTGCCTCGCTCTGCTTTGCTGCACCTGTATTCTTTTTTCTGTTTCCCTTTCTCTTTGCCATGGTCTCACTCCCCCTGATCTTCCTGTACAAAATGCCACTGGTATGCCCTGTATTCGCCCAGCTCTACCGGGACCGGGATCCCGGCTTCCATAAGCGCGGTGCTGTTGTATGTCCTGCCGCTCTCCTCCTCGCGGTATACGATATTTTCCGCCAAGCCCCTGAGTTTGATATAAGACACATCCATATTGGCATGCTGCCGGATCGTCACCGCCTGGACGAGCGCTTCTTTTCCGTCTTCTGAGACAAATTCCCATGCTCCTGTGTCCGCTGTCTGCGGATCTGTCAGGCGGTAGTACAGCCCCTGCTGAACGAGGCGCGCGTACTTTTTGTACTCTTTGATCTGACCGCGGATCTCATCCTTTTCTTCTTCGCTCAGCTTGTTAAGATCCAGTTCATAGCCGAAGGTCCCCGGCGTCGCCGCCACTGCCCTGGTCTTAAGCGACGTGACCCTGCCCGTCTGATGGTTCGGCGATGCAGAGACGTGCGACCCTACGGAAGACACCGGATAGATAAACGATGTGCCGTACTGGATCTCCAGACGGTCTATTGGGTCCGTATTGTCGCTGCACCAGATCTGCGGCGTATAATAGAGCATCCCGGCATCAAACCTGCCGCCTCCTCCGCTGCATCCCTCGATCAGGATATCCGGGTAGCGCTGCACGATGCGCTCCAGAAAGTCATACAAGCCGAGGACATAGTCGTAAAGCACTCTGCCCTGCCCGTCTCCGGTCGCAGAGTACACATCCGCAATGCTCCGGTTCATATCCCATTTGATATACTCGATATTCCCCTGGTCTAGGACCGCGCAGATCTTATCATAGATATAGTCCACCACTTCTTTTCTGGAGAAGTCCAGGACAAGCTGGTGCCTGGAGCGGTTCGGCCGGCGTCCCGGTATCACAAACGCCCAGTCCGGGTGCTCCCGGTAGAGGCTGCTGTCTTCATTTACCATTTCCGGCTCGATCCAGATGCCGAACTTCATCCCCATATCATTGATCCTGCGGATAAGCTCCCCGAGAGTGCAGCCGAGCTTTTCCTCGTTTACCGTCCAGTCGCCCAGGCCTCTGAGCTCACTGTCGCGGTTCCCGAACCAGCCATCGTCCATGACAAACATCTCGATTCCCAGGTCCGCCGCCTGCTCAGCCAGCTTCACCAGATCATCGCCCGTAAAGTCAAAGTAAAATGCTTCCCAGCTGTTCAGGAGGATGGGGCGGACGCTCTCTTTATATTTGCCCCGGCACAGATGCCCGCGCATGCAGCGGTGCAGGTTCTGGGAAAGTTTTCCGATCCCTTCGGAAGAATAGCTTAAGATCACTTCCGGTGACTGGAACTCTTCTCCTGCCTCAAGAGGATAGGCAAACTGCTCCTCGCACAGCCCCATAAGCAGCCTTGTCTGATAATACTGGTCCATCCCTGCTTCACTCTGGAATCCGCCGCTGTAGACAAAGGACATGGCATAACACCCGCCTGCTGTCTCTGTCGTCTCCCGCTCCGCCAGGATCACTGCCGGGTTATACTGATGGCTGGAGGTGCCCCGAAGGCTGCCGATCTTCGAGACCCCATGCCCCACAGGAAGCCTCTGGTAATTGCGCTCCATCGCATGACGCCCGTAAAAGGTGATAAAGTCATACTCGCCGCCCAGCATATCCAGACAAGCCGGGGCCAGCTTTTTGACCGACACGTGTCCGCTGCTCCCGTTTACGATCTTTACGCTCCGCGTGATCACATCATACTCCGGAAGAACGCCGTAGTACAGCACTGCCTGCACCTTTGAGACCCTGTCCTCCAGCACTACTTCCAGTGTCTGGGCTTCCTCCGCATCCGCGTACACTGCCGGCAGGCCTTTCAGAGAATATTTCCCCTCTCTGATACTGTGGCTCACATACCGGAAATCGCTGCTGTATGTGCGGTCTGTGTTCTTGATGATGCAGGCAGGCGTCCTGTAATCTCCTGTACCCAGCGACGGGAATTCCTGGGGAAGGGCATCCATGGAGTAGGTTTTATCCTTGCCCGCGTCATACGGGTTCCCTGAAAATCCCCTGTCGTAAAACGTCAGCAGGTAATCCATACAGCCGTGCGCCCGTTTCCCGTAATACAGATGGAGCAGGAACCCATACCGGTCCACCTGCATCTGGTAAGTCGTGTTCTTCGTGTGCAGAGTAAGCGTCTTCTGCTTTTCATCATATACTATACCCATATTTAAGTCTCTCCTAATCCGTTATTATTATGAAAATATAAAAAGCGGGTGAATGTGTTTCATCGCACATAGCACCCGCTCATACAGGATGCGCGGATGCGCATCGGGACTTCCTTACTTCACAGCGCCGTTTACAACTCCATTGATGATCTGTTTCTGGCAGATCACATAGAAGATAATGATCGGGATCAATGCCAGAAGATAAGACGCAAACGCCAGGTTATAGTTCGTACCAAACTGTGTCTGGAAAGTCAGCTGCGCCAGCGGCAGTGTGTTCTGTCCTTTTCCTGACATGATGATCAGAGGCGTCATAACGTCATTCCATACCGCAAGGGCTGTGATGACCGCAACCGTTGCGTGCATCGGCTTCATGATCGGGAAGATGATGCTCCAGAACGTCCGCCATGTGCTCGCCCCGTCTACCCTCGCCGCTTCTTCCAGAGCGATCGGGATATTTACGAGATATCCTGTGTAAAGAAGTAAATTCATCGGCATATAGAATACCACATACAGCAGGATAACACCAGCCCAATTGTCAAGGTGCATCTCAGCGGTCTGCTTTGCCAGCGGCATCATCAAAATAGCGAACGGAACAAACATACCGCTTACGATAAACAGGTAGATCACATTATAAATCTTGCTGTGTGCTTTATTTCTGCCTACCGCATATCCCATCAGTGAGTGGAGCAGGATACAGAGCACCACCGTTGTCACTGTTACCAGAAGGCTGTTCCCCAGGGAGCGCCAGAAATCTGTGAGTTCCATAGCCTGGACAAAATTACTGAAGCTCCAGGATTCAGGAAGTGACAGAATACCGGAAATACTGTTAGTCATTTCAGAAGGCTGTTTAAATGCGATTACAATCGTCATATACAGCGGGAATGCTACTGTCAGCAGTCCGATAAACAGAAGGATCGTAACAGGCCAGTTGATTCTTGCTTTCATTTTTTCATACATTATAACTGCTCCTCCTTCTTACCTGATATAGTCATCTGCGCTACAGAGATCGCCACGATCACAATAAAAAATACAACTGCATTGGCACTCTGATAGCCGAAGCTTCCGCCTGACAGACCGTTATTATAAATCAGATAAGAGATAGACTCCGTGCTCTGCTCAGGACCGCCCTTTGTCATTGCCATGATCTGGTCAAATACCATCAGGAAATTCTTCACGCAGAGTACCATATTAATCGTAAAGAACGGGATGATCAGCGGAAAAGTCAAATGTTTAAACTTCTTCCAGCCGGTCGCGCCGTCCAGGTCTCCTGCCTCGTACACATCCTCCGGCACTGTCTGGAGTCCGGAAATATAGATGATCGTATTCATGGCGATGGACTGCCATGCACACACGATCACAATAGCAATCCATGCGGTCTTGCTGCTGGAGAGCATACTGGAACTCAGAGCTTCGCTCCCCAGCGCGTCGCCCAGCCCCGGAAGGATATATGTAAAGAAATACTGGAAAATATATCCTACTACCAGCGCGCCAAGTACATTAGGGATGAAATACGCCGCGCGCAGGAAGGTTTTCCCTTTGATCCTGCTGTTGAGTCCCAGCGCAAGGAGAAGGCTGATCACATTTGTCAGAATTGTTGCCACTATCGCAAGCTTAATGGTGAACCAGTAGGAACCGCCGATCCTTGGGTCCGTAAACAGATCAATATAATTGCGGAATCCCACAAAGTCATACGTCCCAAAGCCTTTGAAGTTTGTAAAACTGTATATCACACCGCGGATCAGCGGTATCGTATTAAAGCAGACAAACAGAGCCAGGATCGGTATGGTGATCAGCATATAAGTCCGCTTACTGTCATTTGCATGTTTCATAATCCGCCCTCCCCTTTCCTATTTGTCAGTCCCGTGTTCTTCGTTGTACTCCTGTACCGCACGGATAATATCTCTGTTATATCTCTGCCAGTCTTTGTCGAATTTCGACAGGAACGCGTCCACATCCTTGTTGATCAGGAATGTCTGGATCTGCGCATCCACCGCCATCTCGGAAGGATAGTAGTGGTCCTGATAGTCTGTCATGTTGCCGGATTCGATAAACGGCGACATCCCGTCCAGCATGGGCGCCAGCTCGAAATCTCCTTCTTTGCACGGCACCGCGTTCTGGTCGTCAATATAAGCCTGAAGATTCTCGTCCGCCAGCAGGAAATCAAGCACCTCATACGCCGCATCCTTATTCTCGCACGCCGCGGTCACCGCAAACATCAGGTCAACTCCTGAGTTCAGCGTATTCTTTGACGCATCGTCGTTTCCCGGGGTTACAAAGGAATCAATGTTCATCTCAGGATTCACGGAAAGGATCTGAGGAACCGCATAGCTTCCGATCGGATACATTGCTGACTCTCCGTTGGCAAACGCGGTACACGCGTCATTGTATCCGTACGCGAACGGGTCCTCCGGCCCGTAGCTTACCAGTTCCAGACATTTCTCCGCTGTTTCCCGGTATTCATCCGTGAATGTTGTCTCTCCCGCGTTCACCTGCTTACATGTGTCCGCAGGCGCCAGGTCAACGGCAAGGGAGTTCCATGGAGCCAGACATGTCCATGTATCGCGGAACCCAAAATAGAACGGCAGGATCCCCTCTGACTGTATCTCTTCGCAGAGGCTGATCAACTCGCTCCATGTCTCCGGTATCTCCCATCCATGCTCCTCGAACATATCCTTGTTGTACAGGATGCCCGCCGCATTCGCCACATAGGGCACGCCGTACGTCCCGTCCGTAGGAGTGATCTCCAGCGCTTCCAGGATATCCACATAGGATTCCTTAATGTCCGCCAGCCCGGGATAATCAGATACATCAGCAAGGATATCCGCATCCACATAATAGGAGTAATTGATATCTCCCCCTATACCGATAATATCCGGGTAATCTTCCCTTACGAACCGTGTCCTCATGATCGTACTGGCATCATTCGGAGAACTGATGGTCAGATGGATATCATCGTGAGACGCATTAAATTCCTCCTCCACCTTATCGAAATACGCTGCTGCCTCCGGTTTGTACTGGAGGATCTCGATCTCCGTTTTCCCTGAGTTTTCATCCGCACCGCATCCCGGAAGGATGGCCGCTGTCAGCATGGCCCCTGCCAGAGCCATGCTAATCGCATTTTTTCTCTTCATAGTAGTCCCAGCTCCTTCCTTTAGCCTTAAACTTTTCTTTGCATTATTATAACATTGCAAAATGCGTCCTAAAATATCTTCATTTCTTTTATTTTATACCAATATTCAACTTATACATTGTTTATATAAAGTATGGTCGCATTATGATATATTTTGCGCTATAATAGCTGTAAAGACATGCATTAAGAACAGGGGAGATGATACAATTGAGTGATTTTTTGTTTTCCGTATTTCCCAATGAAAATTTCGTAGACCTGGGGCTGTACCAGTTCGGCAAGGAACAGTGCGAGCCCGCCCACTCCTTCGGCCCCGCATCCAGGAACCATTACCTCTTCCACTATGTCCTGTCCGGCACAGGGCGTCTCATGGCAAATGATTCCAAAGGGCAGACACAGGAATACCAGATCAAGAGCGGCCAGGGTTTCATGATCTTCCCAAAACAGATCAACACCTACATCGCAGATAAGGATCTTCCGTGGGAATATACATGGATCGAATTTGACGGGCTCAGGGCAAAGGAGATCATCGAACTTGCAGGGCTTACGCCGGACCATCCGGTGTATCACGCCTCGTCAAAAGAGCTGCGGGAACTCATGAAAAACGAGATGCTCTACATCGCGGAGCACGGGGACGCGTCCCACTTCCACCTGATCGGGCATCTCTTCCTCTTCATCGACTACCTGTCCCGTTCCTCTGTGACCATGCATCTGTCTTCCAGTGGGAAGGTCCGTGATTTCTATATTAAAGAAGCGCTGAATTATATTGAACAGAATTTCCAGAATGATATCTCTGTAGAAGGGATTGCTCAGTTCTGCGGGCTGAACCGCACATATTTCGGAAGGATCTTCAAAGGAGCCGTGGGAAAGTCCCCGCAGGAATTTCTCTTAAGCTACCGCATGACAAAAGCCGCGGAGCTGCTGAAGCTGACCCGGCTTTCAATCAGCGATGTGGGGAATGCAGTAGGATATCCAAATCAGCTTCATTTTTCACGCGCATTCAAAAACACATACGGAGTCTCGCCCCGGGAGTGGCGGAACCAGAATCGGATAACTCCCTGAAAGGCAGCGCTCCTTTTCATCCTCCTTTGAAATCCTGATT
>USKR01000027.1 GCA_900555215.1 uncultured Ruminococcus sp. | reverse complement strand
AATCGAAAGGGACCGCGGACTTCCGGGAGAGGGTCCGCCGTTCGATTTGGCGCAGCGAGCCGCGCTTCACTGTTTTCGGATGTTTAGTCAGTAAGAAGTCTCCCCCACAAATCCAGCTTCTTCTTTTTTAAGAAATTCTTCAATTTTTCCCTTACAAAATATTAGAAAATGTAAGTTAATATGCGTTTACCATATAATTACAAGGAGGATGCTGTGAGAAATATTATATGTGTAAACAACCTGTATAAGTTATACCGTATCGGCGATTCGGCAGTACGCGCGCTGGACGGTGTGAGCTTTTGCATCAAAGAGGGAGAATTCTGCGCGATCGTGGGCACCTCCGGATCGGGCAAATCCACTCTGTTAAATATGCTTGCAGGTCTGGAACGGCCTACCCGGGGGGAGGTTATTATCAGCGGACGGCATATCGAAAAGCTCAAGGAAGATGAATTAGTAAAGTTTCGCAGAGAGAACGTGGGTTTTATTTTTCAGTCTTTCCACCTGCTGGGAACTATGAATGCGCTGGAAAATGTAGCGCTGCCTCTTACATTCCGGGGTGAAATGCGAAAGACCCGGATGAAGAAAGCGGACAGGATGCTGGAACTGGTGAACCTGGGAAGGCATAAACTCCATATGCCGAATCAGATGTCCGGCGGACAGCAGCAGAGAGTAGGTATCGCGAGGGCGCTTGTGGCAGACCCGAAGATCATATTTGCTGATGAGCCTACGGGAAATCTGGATTCCCATACTTCGGAAGAAGTTATGCGCCTGATGCAGAAGATCGTGAGGGAACAGGGACGGACTCTGGTCATGGTGACCCACGATCCGCATGAGGCAGAGTATGCAGACCGGGTGGTACATATCATAGACGGGAAAATTGTACGGATACAGGAAAACAGGAGGGACAGTGAGAATGAAAGCAAATAGGACAAATATGTTAAAAAGGACAGCAGCCGCAGTGTTATGCGCGGCGTTTTTACTGCCGGCGGCTCTTCCCGCGGCGGTGTATGCGGCAGATGTGCCGGCTGAGGCGCAGACAGGCGCAGAAAAGACACTTGCGCGCATACAGCTCAGTGTAGGAGACGGTCAGGAGACCCCGGTTTTCCGCGCGGGTGAGAAAGCAAAGCTTCGGATCAGTGTAAAGAATACGGGAAATACTGCCGCGCAGAATGTACGAATCGCTCCGGTCATAAAATCTGAGGCGGACTGGCCTTTTGAACTGGATCAGCTTAATTATGATCAGGATCTGGGATCAGTAGAAGCCGGCGGAAAGGCGGACGCAGTATGGGGAGGCGGAGACGTACCTCTTACAGTGAAGGACAGTGTGACCGGAAAGGCATATAAACTGACATTCCGGATCACATATGATGATGGTGAAAAAGCATATGAAGCGGAAAAATATGTCTTTGTAAAAACAGAAGCCAAACCCGGTTCGTCGGAAGAAAAGCCGTCCGGGGGAACGCCGTCGGGAGACGTCCCGGAAAGCGGGAAGCCATCAGGAGAATCACCGGTTTCCGGAGGTCAGACGGCGGGAGGCGGGGGATATGGATCTGCTGCGGAACCGGAAGCGGGAAGTGTATATAACAGTGAGCCGACAGTTGCAGGAGGCGGTTCCGCCAGTACTTCCGTGCCGAGAGTCATTGTCACCGGTTTTAGTACTGAGCCGGGAGAAGTGCGGGCTGGAAGTAACTTTAAGCTGGTCGTACACTTGAAAAATACGTCGTCCCGGACTGGGGTTTCTAATATGCTTTTTGATTTTCAGGCGCCTTCGTCAGGGTCAGAAGCAGCCGCAGAAGCTCCGGCATTCCTTCCGGCATCAGGCTCCAGTTCTATTTATCTGGACAGCATACCGGCGGGCGGCACGAAAGATATATCTATTGAACTCAACGCCAGGGCAGACCTGGTGCAGAAGCCGTACAGTATCACTATGAACATGAAATACGAGGACAGCGGGGCAGCTCAGTATGAAGCGCAGTCCAGCCTCGCGATTCCGATCCGTCAGGAAGCAAGGTTTGAATTCAGCAAGATGCAGATCGCTCCGGATACAGTATCAGTCGGAGAGGAGGCAAATATCTCCTGCAGCCTCTATAACCTCGGACGTGTGAAGATGTACAATGTAAAAGCACGCTTTGAGGGAAAGATGATCGATACGCAGGAGCAGTTCATCGGGAATCTGGATGCGGGGGCAACGGGAACGATCGATGTCATCGTAACTGCAAAAAAGGCAACCCAAGGAAGCGGAGAGTGTAAGCTGGTGCTGACTTATGAGGACGACGCGGGGAATGTAAGCACCTCGGAACAGAAGTTTAAAATGACGGTCCTGGAAGAGACGGCAGTTGAAGAGACGGGAATGATGCCTGAAGCTGTACCGGAGGAAAGCGGGAACCCGGTCGGATTGGCTGCGGCGGTCCTGGCAGTCATTGCAGCTGCAGCGGCAGGCACCGTGATTTTCATAAAGCACAGAAAGAAAAAAATCCGTGAAGCGGAAGAGGAGGAGATGTTCGATGAGGTGGAGCGATTTACTGAGGATGAGCATTAACAGCCTTAAGCGGAGAAAACTGCGGACTTTCCTCACAGTGCTCGGCGTTGTAATCGGAACTGCCTCTATCGTAGTCATGATCTCTCTGGGGCTTGGGCTCCAGGAATCAATGTATGCGGAAGTTGAAAAAAACGGCGGGACCACAGGCCTTACGGTGACCGGCAGGCAGGATGGGTCCATGGAATCTTCGGGATCATCGGGGGATGCTTCCGGTGAGAAAGAAAAGAAATATGTTACGGACGATCTGATCAAAGAACTGCGCTCGCTGGAACATGTGAAAAGTGTGGATCCGGTGCTCAATCTGTCCGCTGTGGCGATAAAGGGGAAGTATGAGGGGAGTCTTGAGCTGTGCGGCATGACCCCGGAAGGGCTTAAGTCGCTCAACCTGGAACTTGAAGCAGGCGGGAAACTGCCCGACGGAAACAGCGCGCAGCTGGAGCTGGTCTACGGAAATGCAGTCCTTACCAATTTCTATGATAAAGGGACGGGAAAGGCGTACTGGGATACAGGGGAAGTACCGGATATTGATCTGAAGAATGACAACCTGTTCCTGATCCTTGACCAGGACGGATATTACCAGTCTCAGAATACCCCGGGAGGCGGAGCTGCGGACAGCGGAGGCGAATCGTCCGGAAGCGGAGAGCAGGGGAAACAGCCGCAGACCGCACCGAAAAAATATGTGGTAAAAGGCAGCGGTGTAGTGGCCGGCGGTATTGACAGCTATAATACGGACTCTTCCAAAGTGTACTGTGATCTTGACAAATTAAGGGAATATCTGAAAAAGGAATTCCGGGGTCGTGTGATACCCGGACAGCCTTCCACAAAGAGCGGAAAGCCGTACAGCAAATTTGTATACAGTTCTGCAAAAGTACAGGCAGACGATATGGAGCAGGTAGAGCAATTGTCCGGCGCGATCCGAAGTATGGGCTATAACGTGGAGACAAACGCAGATTATATCGACAGCATGAAAAAACAGTTTGCCATGGTCCAGGCTGTCCTGGGAGGGATAGGAGCGGTATCGCTTTTAGTGGCGGCGATCGGTATCGCAAATACGATGATGATGTCCATTTACGAGCGGACAAAAGAAATCGGAGTTATGAAGGTGATCGGATGCGGACTGAAAAATATAAGACAGCTGTTCCTGATGGAAGCGGCATTCATCGGGCTGGCAGGAGGCATCATCGGGAATCTGCTGAGCCTGACCATGTCGGTTGTGATCAATACATTTGTGTCAGGAGGGAGCATGGGAATATCGGGCAATCTGTCATTTGTGCCGGTGTGGCTTGTGCTGATCTCGACAGTCTTTGCCGTGCTTGTAGGCACTGCGGCGGGATATTTTCCGGCACGCAGAGCGATGGCGTTGAGCCCGCTGGAGGCAATCCGCAGTCAGTGACGGTATATGATGAAGAAAGCAGGGGCACGAAAAAAACAGGTGACAGAGGGATCATTCCTCTATCACCTGTATTTCCAGATAATCAAAATCAATAGAATCTACAAAATTATCCTGATAAAATCTAGCCTTGGCATGCCGTTTAAACTCTGTGATCGTGGCGTCCAGCCAGAGCGGTTTGCTCAGATCAAATTCATAACAGATCTGGTCCAGGGCATTAAATATCTTGTGCGTGCGGGTGTCGTTGGTCTCATCGCAGATCACGGTGTCCCGCAGCATTCTGTTATCTTTAAATTCTTTTCCCCATAAACGAAACATAATAGAACTCCTCGCGCAATAAGATTTCTTCCTGCTATTCTAACACAGGCGGGAAGAAAAGTCATCCGATGAACGGATTTTGGCGAAAATCTGCCGTTGCCTGAGAAGATGCTTTTTGATATAGTATTAAAGGAAGAAAAGGGATGTGGATGGAAACGGGATCCGGGGGCGGAAGAGGAGGAGCGCTTATGACAGCAGACGAGGTGATTACTAGGACAGCTGAGCTGTGCAGGAAGTACCGCGCGAGGGAAGTGATCCTTTTTGGCTCTAGGGCAAAAGGCACAGCCCTTGAGCGGAGTGATATTGACATAGCAGTCTCGGGAGTGGAGAAATTCGACGCGCTCCTGGAAGAAGTTGAGGATATTGCCACTTTGTATACGGTAGATCTTCTGGATATGGATACATGCGGGAATGGATTATTGTTGGAGGATATCAGACAGTATGGACGAAAAATTTAAAAGAAGGTTCCGGTCATTTGAAAATTCCCTGGATTCTCTTTCAGAGGCGCGCAGCCGTGATCTGGAGGATTCATTTGTCCTGAGCGGTACCAGTGCGAAATACAGTATTACCTTTGACCTGTCGTGGAAATGTATGAAAGATATCCTGGTACAGTATTATTTCATTACCGGCTTCGTAGCGGGATCGCCGAGGGAAGTGCTTCGGGAAGCTTTTGGCGTCGGGATGATCAGCGACGACATATGGATGGAGATGCTGAGGGTGAGGAATCAGCTTGCGCATGACTATGACGGCGTTATCGTAAAAGAATATTGTCAGAGAATCATCCGGGATTATATAGATAAACTGTATGAATTCAGGAATTGGGTGCACAGGGCACTGATAGAAGATCAGGAGGGAGAAGAGAAATGATCAGAGTATGTAAAGATGCAGATATCGCGGCTCTGGAAGGATATCTGAAAGACGAGCCGTACGGAAAGGCGATCGCGGCGGCGCTGGAAGAGTTTGGAGTGGACGCGCCCTTTGAGACAGTGTATATCGATGAGGAACCGGGAGGAGAGAGTGCAGAGAAAAAAGTGCGCGGCGTATATCTCTGGCTTCACGGGACGCTCATCCTTTACTGTAAGGAGAACCAGGTGGGGATCGATTTCCTGGAGGAAATGATGGGGATCGAAGCGCCGCGCATGGTTGCAGGAAGAAAGGACAATGTCAATATCGTCAGCTGGCTCCTTACGGACTATGACATGGAGACAGGAAAAGCTCTGCCGGAATTTACGGACAAAGAAGGCAATCCGGTGGAATGCCTGGGAAGGGCAGAACACGAAGGAGATTGGGCAGTCCTGAGGAGATAAGGCGGCCGGAAAAAGCGCAGGAAAATAAGACACGGTGAGACGCCGGATACAGGCGGTCATATGACAGAGGACGGAGAGGAAAGAAACATATGAAAAAGATACTGGACAGGATATTTGTTGACGGTCTGAGCGGTATGGCACAGGGTTTGTTTGCCACATTGATCATAGGTACGATCATCCAGCAGATCGGAACATTTGCAGGGGGGAACATCGGGGATATGATCTACCTGATCGGGAAGATGGCGGCAGGACTGACAGGAGCCGGGATCGGAGCCGGGGTGGCGCGAAAGCTGGATGCCGGACATCTGGTCATTGTATCTGCTGCAGTCGCCGGTATGATAGGCGCTTTTGCGGGAAGCCTGCGCGCAGGAGCGCTGCTGTCAGACGGCAGTCTGGTCCTGTCAGGTCCGGGAGAACCCCTGGGAGCCTTTGTGGCGGCATACATCGCGATCGAGCTGGGGATACTGGTCTCTGGCAGGACAAGGCTTGACATTATATTAACACCCCTTGTCTGTATCGGTGCTGGTTCGGCTGTCGGGCTGCTTGTGGGACCGCCGATCTCCGGGTTCATGGCATGGCTTGGCTCTCTGATCAACTGGGGGACTGAACAGCAGCCGTTCCTCATGGGGATCGTTGTGTCTGTTTTGATGGGGATGATTCTGACGCTGCCGATCAGCTCAGCCGCCCTTGGCGTGATACTGAACTTGTCCGGGCTGGCAGCGGGAGCGGCTACGATAGGCTGCTGCTGCAATATGATCGGATTTGCCGTAGCGAGCTGGAGAGAGAATAAGTTCAGCGGTTTTCTGGCCCAGGGCATCGGGACATCCATGCTGCAGGTGCCTAATATCGTGAGGCACCCGCTGATATGGCTCCCGGCGATCTTTTCCAGCGCCATTCTTGGTCCGGTGGGAACGATGCTTTTCCACATGACGAATAATGCGACCGGTTCCGGTATGGGGACGGCAGGGCTGGTAGGACCGCTTATGACATGGCAGGTCATGACTCAGACAGAAGCGGGGACAATCGTACTTTTTAAGATCATGGTGATCCAGTTTATCCTTCCTGCGGTACTGACGCTTTTGATTTCTGAATTTATGAGGAAAAAGAAACTGATCCATCCGGGAGATATGAAACTGGAACTGTAGAAGACAGCAGCTCAGCCAGACGGATAGGATAATGCTAAAAAGATTATAAAATAGAGCGAACTCTGTGACAGAAAACACAAAATATGGTATAATTTTTGAAGATAAAACGACCAATGGGGGATATCCGCGATGAAAGGTGAACAACAGGTTGAGGCTGCATTGAAGAGCTACGAGGATGTCGATAGTTGGAAAACAGTTATCTTTCTCTACAATGCGGCTTTGAAAGAAGTAGGAACAAAGCTGGAGATATTAAATGATGAATTCCAGCATGTACATCAGTACAACCCGATCGAGCATATCAAGACGAGGATCAAGACGGCGGAGAGTATCGTGAAGAAGCTCAAACGTTACGGATACGAGACATCCATTGAAAATATGGTGCGATATATCAATGATATCGCGGGCGTGAGGCTGATCTGTTCTTTTACGTCAGATATTTACCGCCTGGCAGAGATGATCGGTAATCAGAGCGACCTTAAAGTGCTCTCTATCAAAGATTACATAAGAAATCCGAAGGAGAGCGGTTATAAAAGCTATCATATGCTTGTTTCCGTGCCGATCTTCCTGTCCGACAGCGTGGTGGATACAAAGGTGGAGATCCAGATCCGCACGATCGCCATGGATTTCTGGGCAAGCCTGGAACATAAGATTTATTATAAATTTGAGGGCAACGCGCCGGATTATATCAGCAGAGACTTAAGAGAATGTGCAAAGATGGTATCTGAGCTGGATGAAAAAATGCTGTCTCTCAATGAAGCGATCCAGGCCTGTATCGTGCAGGAAGATAACAGGGACAGCATGGATGAAGTATTGGAAAACGTGATCGGGAACAGAAGAGAAAATAAGCTGCCGCATCTTGAAGCGGCAGGCGGGTGAACCGCAGAATGACAATGACGCGGTTGAAATGAACGGGACGCAGTGAAATTTTATTCCACTGCGTCCCGAATCGTTTATTTCTCTTCCTGTATACCTTTGTCATCCGCCGCGATCTCTGTGATAGACTTTACAAGTCCGGCGATCTCCTGAATCTGAGACGGTACAATAATCTTAGTAGCTCTGCCGTCCGCAGCTTTCTCAAATGCCTCCAGGCTCTTGAGTGTGAGCACTGCGTTGTCAGCACCTGCTTCTTTCAGGAACCTGAGACCGTCTGCGGTTGCCTGCTGTACTTTGAGTATGGCTTCCGCTTCACCTTCGGCTTCACGGATCATTTTTTCCTTCTCGGCCTCCGCCTGAAGGATGGCTGCCTGCTTATTTGCCTCGGCTTCCAGGATGACAGACTGTTTCTGGCCTTCCGCTACAAGGACAGTGGATTTCTTTTCGCCTTCTGCCCTGAGGATCGCTTCTCTTCTTTCACGCTCCGCTTTCATCTGTTTCTCCATTGCATCGCGGATAGCGGTCGGCGGGATAATGTTCTTAAGCTCTACACGGTTTACTTTGATTCCCCATGGGTCAGTTGCAAGATCCAGTTCTGCGCGCATTTTTGTATTGATGGTCTCGCGGGATGTAAGAGTCTGGTCCAGTTCCAGATCACCGATGATGTTACGCAGTGTGGTCGCTGTCAGATTCTCGATCGCAATGATCGGGTTGGCCACTCCATAGCAGAAAAGTTTGGGATCTGTGATCTGGAAGAAAATGACCGTGTCGATCTGCATGGTGACGTTATCTTCAGTGATCACGGGCTGCGGCGGGAAATCTACGACCTGCTCTTTCAGGTCAATACGCTTTGCTACCCTGTCGATGATAGGCAGTTTGAAATGAAGCCCCGTGTTCCATGTCGCCTGGTAAGCGCCGAGACGCTCCACCACGACAGCCTGTGCCTGATGGACGATCTTTACACAGGAGATCAGCACCAGTACGATCAGGATTACGACGATAATGAAAAAAATACCTCCGATACTGATTAATCTGTTCATTTGTTATTCCTCCTTATATTTTTCTACGATTAATTTTACCCCGGATACAGCGATAACTTTCGCCAGGCTCCCGGCTTCCAGGATTTCCCTGTCGTCCCTGCTGCGCACGGTCCATTCCTGGCCGTTTACAGTGCTCTTCCCGGTCTGATCCAGGTTGTTTACTGTTTCGGTGAGCTTGATGATCTTTCCGATCTCGCTTTCATAGTTTGTCTTTACCCGTTTCCGGTTGAGATGCTTTACTGCCCAAGGGCGCGTAAAGATCAAAAGGACACATGAGACCGCAAGAAACAGTACAATCTGCATCGGCGCGCCCGCACCCAGGACGGCAGCGAGCATTGCCGCAAGCGATCCGCCTGCGAACCAGATCGTGGTCAGTCCTACTGTGAGGATTTCTATCACGATCAGGATGATAAAAAGCCCGAGCCATATCAGATATGCGTTTTCTGCAAAAACCTGAATAATTTCTTTATCCATCGAGTTTCTGTTCTCCTTTCACAATTTTTTGAGTCTCTGCCTGTCAATTCCACGGATAGTCTGCGAAATCAGCTTCAAAATATCCTCCGCTCGGCACAAGCTCTATAGGACCTCCATCCAGCGTAAGTTCCGTGCCATCGGGAATGATCACATTTATGATCCTTTCTTCGGGCTCTCCGCTGCTGTTTGATGCCCACAGATATTCGCTGTATTCGTTCGGATATAACAGCTCCAGTCCAAACGATATGTATTCGTCATCTTCCGCGAGTATAATGTCATAGATCCCCTCCGGGATGTTTTCACCGGCAATGCTGACCCCTTCTTCAAGGATGAAGGATTCAGTCAGCGGATTAGCGGCAGTCTCCTGTGTGAATGGCTGGGCATTGTCGGTGGTGAAAATGAGGGAACCGCCTCCTGTGATGGAGATCTCCGCTCCGTTGTAAAGGCGTATATCATCTGCTTCAGTAACCTCGTCATATTCAGCCTCATCACCGAACCACACAGAATCATAGATGATATTTTCTGTATCGGTAATATGAAGATCAGCGCTCTCTTCTGCGAGTTCCACATGATAGACCCCTTCCGGGATGTGGATGCCGACCTGGTAGAAACCGTCGCTCAGTGTGTTTTCATAAGAAGTTCCGTCTTCTGGTATTTCACGGGTCACATAAGCATATGTATCATGGTCGTTCAGATCCAGCGGGCTGTTATTATCATCTGAAAACAGAGAGTCAATCGCTGACTGCCATGAATCTGTATCGGGCACAGAGCCGGTTTCTATGGCAGACTTGGCGATCTGAAACAAAACAGGCGCCGCTATGCATATAATTATGACAAGTATTACGATCACTATCGCTGCCCGGGATCTTGAGCTCCCGGAATTTTGTTTCTTCTGCCAGGACGAAACATCCTGCTTTTTCCGGCGCGATGGGATGCCGGCTCCTATCCGTTCC
>USKR01000026.1 GCA_900555215.1 uncultured Ruminococcus sp. | reverse complement strand
GGGTAGAGACAGAGGAGCCTTTTGGATACATGTGGGAGTGTCCGGATTACTTTGAGGTGAGCGGGGTGAAACTGCTCTCAGCGTCTGTACAGGGACTGAAAGGCGGCGTGTGGGACGAAAGAAATGTATATCAGTCCGGGTACTTCCAAGTGGAAGGGGATATACTCGGCGAGTACAGGCTGTCAGAGTACAGGCTCTGGGATTACGGATTTGATTACTATGCTCCTCAGAGTTTTGAATCAGAGGACGGCAGGCGGATACAGATAGGCTGGATGGGTATGCCGGACTGTGATGAATATACCAATCCTACTGTAAAAGACGGATGGCAGCACTGCTTTACCTTCCCAAGAGAAATCTTTGTGGAAGACGGAAAGGTGCGCCAGCGTCCGGTCAGAGAACTGGAAGAGAGGGAACAGCTGATAGAGCGGGCAAAAAAAGGAGCTCCTTCAGCCCCCTTTATGATAGAAGGATATCCGGTCTATGACCTGACTGTGGACTGCATCTCCGATAACCGGTTCCGGGCTGTGCTCGCAGAAGAACTTGTACTGGAATATACCGGCGGACGGTTTGAGATGAGGTTTTTAAGCAGGGATAAGACATCCGCATCAGCCGGCAGAGGTCTTCGGTACGTTGAACTTGAGAGGCTGGAAAGCGTACGGATACTGGCGGACATGTCTTCGGCGGAGGTATTCTTAAATAACGGAGAATATGTATTTACGACGAGATATTATCCCGATAAGCCGTGTGTCTGTGTAGAGGCGGAAGAGTCTGAAATAAAGTTTAATATAATAGAGGTTTAGAATGAAGCTGCTGCGGATTTTATTACCGCAGCAGCTTTTGTAAAATATATCCAAAAATGTATTTCTAACAGTGTTAACGGACTTGGTATTTAGTGAATTTACCAAAATTTATTTTTTGTTCATGAAAAAATAGGAAAAAGTTCATGGAAATGTTACAATAATAAACATCAATTGCATAATTGTATTATGACCTTTTAAGGGCAAGACCGGATTTAGTAAGTAAGATGATAAAATTTTTGCACATTTTAGGGACGTCTTCATTAATTAAATCCGGATTTTTTGATGAAAGGAATACGGTTTTGCAAAATTTTGGGGAAATGGAGGAAAAGGACTGAAAAAGGATGATTTGTCCGAAAACAGGATGAAAAAAAGAGACTTAAAAAGAAAAGGAACAGCCGTCATGGCAGCGGCCCTGGCAGCTGGGATGATAATCCCGACTACAGTGTTTGCGGCCGGCCCGGTCGTAAAGGTGGGCACGGATTCAAGCGTGCAGATGAGTTCAGATCCGGAAGCTGTGTATGTAAACAACTATACCGGAACAACACGCTCAGAGAATTTCAATGACAACTGGAAATTCTACATGGGCGATGCATCGGGCGCAGAGGACCCGGGCTTCAATGACTCGAGCTGGGAGCAGGTGAATCTTCCGCACGATTACAGCATCGAGCAGGAGTATTCGACATCCGGGGAAGCAGAAAGCGGCTATCTTCCGGGAGGAACCGGATGGTACAGGAAGAACTTTACCGTTGACAGCAGTGCGGAAGGCAAGAGGATTCGGATTGATTTCGGCGGAGTTTACATGAATTCTACGATCTGGGTAAACGGCCATGAGGTTGGAAGCCATCCTTACGGATACACACCGTTCTCCTTCGATATTACTGATTATGTAAATTACGGCGGAGACAATGTGATCACTGTAAAGGTAAATCACCAGACTCCGTCCAGCCGCTGGTATTCAGGAAGCGGTATCTACAGGAGCGTGGATCTGACGATCACAGATCCGGTACATGTCGATCTGTACGGAACAAAGATCGAGACTCCGAACCTGGAGGAAGAAGCTGGCGGCACGGTAAGCACGAACGTCAGCACAACTGTGGTAAATGATTCCGCAGAAGCACAGAATGTAACACTTACACATACTGTATTCCCGAAAGACGGAGATGCAGAGGACAGCATCGGAACTGTGACGACAGAGGCTGTAGAAGTAGCTGCCGGCGCGAGCGCAGATATCGATGCAACAGTACCGGCAGATAATCCGACACTGTGGGACACATCCGATGCCCCGGCGCTGTACACTGTGAGAACAGAAGTGAAGGTCGGTGACACTGTTGTCGATACATATGACACAGAATTTGGTTACCGCTACTTTAATCTTGATGTCAATACAGGTTTCTCATTAAACGGAGAGAATATGAAGCTGAAGGGTGTCTGCATGCACCACGATCAGGGAGCCCTCGGAGCAGAGGCGTGGGAGGATGCGATCAACCGTCAGGTGAAGATCCTGAAAGAGATGGGATGTAACTCTATCCGTGTAACACACAACCCGGCTGCAGACGAGCTGATCGAGGCGTGCAACGAGCAGGGAATCCTCGTGATTGACGAGGCGTTCGACGGCTGGATGTATCCAAAGAATGGTAACTCCAATGACTATTCTGTATGGTTCAACCAGTTGATTGACGATAGCAACGAAATCATCGGGGCAGAATCAGGAATGACATGGGCGCAGTTCGATCTGACCGCTATGATTAAGCGAGGACAGAATGCTCCTTCCGTTATTATGTGGTCTCTCGGAAACGAGGTGCAGGAAGGAACAGCCTATGGTCTTAACCAGACTTATGCAGATGCACAGAGCAAGCTGATCGCATGGGCTCAGGAGCTTGATTCGACAAGGCCTGTCACAAGAGGCGATAATAATGTTAAAGGTAATACATCCGGAACAGCATATAATATTATGGATTCGCTTGCCCAGGCCGGCGGGGCAGTAGGCCTCAACTATACAAACGGATCACAGTATGATACGCAGCACGAAGCAAGTCCGGACTGGCCTATCTACGGATCAGAGACGGCTTCATCGGTCAACAGCCGCGGTATTTATGACAGATTAGGAAGCGGCGGCGCGTCACAGACGGCAGATAAGAACCTTACGTCTTATGACAACTCGGCAGTAGGCTGGGGGGCTCTTGCAAGCAGCGCATGGTATGATGTGATCCAGCGTGATTTCGTGGCCGGTGAATATGTATGGACAGGTTTTGACTATATCGGCGAGCCTACACCGTGGAACGGAACAAGCACCGGGGCAGTGTCATCCTGGCCGTCTCCGAAGAACTCCTATTTCGGTATCGTTGATACCGCAGGACTTCCGAAGGACAGCTACTATTTTTATCAGAGCCAGTGGAACGACGACGTTGACACGCTCCATATTCTTCCTGCATGGAATGAAGATGTCGTGACAACAAACGGAAGCGGAGAAGTTCCGGTCGTTGTATATACAGATGCAGCGAAAGTAAAACTGACGCTTACTACTGCAGACGGAGAAGTAAAGGATCTTGGAACAAAGGAATTTACGACAAAGACTACGGATGCGGGATATACCTATCAGATTTATGAGGGAGAAGGCGCAAACGGAACCGCTCATAAGAATCTCTATCTGACATGGAATGTACCGTTTGAAGAAGGAACCATTTCCGCAGAGGCATGGGACGCAGAAGGCAATGCGATCGATCTCGACCAGGTTGAAGGACGTACTTATGTGACGACGACCGGAGATGAGGCTAAGCTGGATGCAGAGGCCGACCGTACAGAGATCGCGGCTGACGGCACAGAGCTGAGCTATATTACTGTCAGCGTTGAAGATGAAAATGGTGAAATCGTTCCTGATGCGGCAAACAATGTGAAGTTTACAGTAGAAGGCGAAGGAACGCTTGTAGGTGTTGACAATGGCGAGCAGGCAGATCATCAGTCCTATCAGGACGATAATAGGGATGCGTTCAGCGGTCAGCTTGTTGCGATCGTACAGTCTACGAAGAACGCAGGCGAGATCAAAGTAACAGCAAGCGCGGACGGACTTGATCCGGCTGTTGTGACGATCAATACGACACCGGTGGAAGAAGAGTCCGGAGAAACGTCATTAAGCTACTACATGATGTCCAGAAACTATTATGTGAAGACCGGCAATATGCCTCAGCTGCCTGAGACAGTAACAGCTGTGTATTCTGACAATTCTGAGGCTGACATGACGGTGACATGGAATGAGATCTCAGAGGACCAGATCGCACAGACAGGCACATTCTCAGTTGCAGGTGTGACAGAGGCGGGCGATACAGTTTCTGTAACGGTCAACATGATCGATCAGGTGGCTGCACTGCTCAACTACACTACTACAGTTCCGGTCGGAACAGAACCGGTGCTTCCGGAATCTAGACCTGCAGTGCTCCAGAACGGCGAAGTGATCAGCGCATCCTTCCCGGTAGAGTGGGGCGAGCCTGAGGGCAGCTATGATGAAGTCGGTCCGGTGATGGTAACAGGTACGGCGAATGTACTCGGACAGGAGATGACAGTGTCTGCTGTTGTACGTGTGCAGGAGCAGCAGGTTACAATCGGCGACAGTGTGACAGGAGCAGCCAACCTGAGCCAGGATATTGAGGCAGGCTTCCAGTCAGATACGCTTGAAGCGATCAAAGATGGAAATACAGCGATCAGCGACAACACAAGCGGCGGAGCTAACCTCACGGCATGGAGCAACTGGACGAATACAAACAAGAATAATGACAATGATGCGGAGATTACATTCCGCTATGATACTCAGCAGAGAGTCGGAGAGATCGTTGTTTACTTCGCAAGAGACTACAGTGGCCTGAGATTCCCGAACGCCGGAACGACAGAGATCTATATCTCCGAAACAGGCGAGGACAACAGCTGGACAAAGGTAGAGGCGGAAGAGACGATCGCTGAGTCCGAGAATCCGACAAGGGTCAAGGCATATACATATAATTTTGACCCGCAGTTAGCAACTTATGTAAAACTTCGTGTTGTGAATCCGACAGGTACGGATCTGTCTAAACCGAGTGTAGCGATCACAGAGGTTATGATCAACGAGTGGACAGGCTCCTATACGACGAACTCTACAGCAGCACTTCAGTCGCTGTCAGTCAATGGCCTGGAAGCAAGTGCGTCAGATCTGGCAAACGGATACTTTGACACAGAGGCGATCCTGATCGATACGATCCAGTATGCAGGCGCAGACAATGCAGCGGTAACATATATTCCGCCGTATGAGAACGCAGCAAAACTGATCATCGAGTCTGAGGACCACAGTACAAGAAACACATTTACGATCAACCTTGGTGTAGACGCATCTGCAGGCGACGCTGCGGATGACAGCAGAGATTACGACTATACAAAGACAACTGCAACAGCAGCAAGCGAGTATCCGGGAGGCGGAAATGAAGGACCTGCATCCTATGCGGTAGATAATAATACCGGAACATGGTGGCATACGAACTGGAATGTGACAGTTCCGATGTCCGATTTCTGGATCACGCTTGAACTGGAAGAAGAGACGATGCTCGATGCACTTCGTTACTATGGACGTGACGGAAGCGAGAATGGACGTGTCTCTGAATATCTGGTAGAAGTAAGCACGGACGGCGAAGAGTGGACAGCTGTATCTACGGGATCCTGGGAAAATACGGCAGGCTGGAAGCTGGCAGTGTTTGATCAGCCGATGATGGCAAAATATGTTCGTCTCACAGGTCTCAGCACATTTGGCGATTCCGGAAATAACAGATTCATGAGCGCGGCTGAGCTTCGTGTAAGAATGGCAGAAGAGACGACAGACATCAGCAATGCAGAGGTTACAGTTCCTGAAGTGAAGGAAGTGGATGTTGTAGATGAAGATCATCCGGTAACACTGAGCGCTGATGAGATCACAGTTGCTCTTGACGGTGCAGAACTCAGATACGGCGTTGACTACATCGTATCATATGAGAACAACACTGCTGAGGGAACGGCAACAGCAATCGTTACAGGTCTTGGACAGTACGGATATTCCGGAAGCGCATCCGCAGAATTTGAGATCAAAGCAGCAGAGCCGGCAGAACCGGTTCTTGAAGAAATTGCTGTAATAGAACCATGCAGGACAAAATACACAGAGGGTGAAACACTTGACCCGGCAGGTCTTGTACTTGAGCTGAAATACAGCGACGGTTCAACAGCGGCAGCAGCATATTCCGATGAGACGGCAGCAGGCTTTACATTCACGCCGGCTCTGGATCAGCAGCTTACAACAGGCGATACAGAGGTTACTGTAGAGTATGCGGGCAAGACAACAGCTTTCAATATCAATGTCCAGCCGGCAGCGGTTACGATCACGAATGTGAAATTGGAGGCAGTTCCGGCCAAGATAGAATACACCGAAGGTGAGACCCTCGATCCGGAAGGGCTTATGCTCCATGTGTACTATTCTGACGATACGGAGGGATCGATAGGATACAATGCGGGAACGGCAGAATGGTTTGCGTTCACGCCGGATCTCGGAACGGCGCTGACAACAGATGTCAAAGAAGTAACGGTTACCTATCAGAACCATACAGTTACCTTTGGGATTACTGTGAATGAGAAGGATCCGGGAACTGATCCTGATCTGGAACCGGGAGATCCGGGAACAAAACCGGAAGACCCGCAGAAGCCGGGAACAGGCGGAAGCCAGAACGGAGATAAAGGTCAGGGCGGAGACAAGGCTGTACAGACAGGCGACACAACAAATGCAGCAGCATGGGCAGCAGCAGCGATCCTTGCGGGAGCAACAGTGGTTATCGCCGGGAAGAAGAGAAGATCAGGAAAATAAGATGTTTCCGGTCATAGCAGGGACAGAGGCAGGAGAATGCCTCTGCCCTGTTGGCATAAAAAGTAACTTATAAACTATGATTTAAGAAAGGGAGAAATACGTGAAAAAGAAAACAGCTAGAAGTTTAGCGCTCCTGATGGCGGCAGCCATGGCAGGAACTACGTTTTTCGGAACCGGGGTGCCGGTGGCGCAGGCTGCAGACGAGTGGATTAGCGATGGAGAGCTTGCAGACAACAGCACAAAGGCTCCGGACCCGGATGAGGTTCTGCCGAACAAGAACCAGTACAGGTATCAGAAGGACGAGCTTGCAGCGTTCTGCCATTTCGGTCCGAACACATTTAACGAGATCGAGTGGGGGGAGAATTACGGGAACAAAACACCTGACGAGATATTCAAACTGGAAGAAGACTTTGACGCCGATAATTATGTGAAGGCGCTGAAAGACGCCGGATTCAAGAAGCTGATCGTCACGGCAAAGCATCACGACGGTTTCTGTATCTGGGCAAGCGAGTATACGACTTATGACGTGGCAGAGACAAGCTATAAGAACGGTCAGGGAGACATCCTTGCAGAGATTTCCGCTGCATGTACGAAGTATGACATGGATATGGGACTTTACTTGTCTCCGTGGGATATCCATGATGACAGCTACGGGTATTATGACCAGAATGGTCAGCCGACAGATAAGGATAACGATTATCTGGACTACAATGAGTATTATAATAACCAGCTGATCGAAATCCTTGGCGGCGAGGAATACGGAAATGACGGACATTTCGTAGAAGTCTGGATGGACGGCGCGAAGGGAAGCGGTCAGGACGCCCAGGAATATGATTTTGTGAAATGGTTCGATACGATCCAGAAGTATGAAGGCGAAGAGGCCGGATATGATTCCGACTGTATGCTGTTCGGTGCAGAGGCATACACGACAGTCCGCTGGATCGGAAACGAGAATGGATACGCAGCCAAGAATACATGGTCAAAATCAAAAGTCGACAAAGCCAATAATACCATAGACAGCAATTCCAGCGGCGGATACACGATCGGTTTTGAAGACGGCAACCAGCGGACTGTTCCGGAGGCTGATGCCCGCATCACATCCGGATGGTTCTGGGGAACAAGAAAGAACACGCCGAAGAGCATTGCCGACCTGGGATCCATGTATTTCGGATCTGTCGGAAATAATGCTACATTCCTCCTGAACATTCCTCCGAATAACGAGGGAACTGTTGACCAGGCGATCCTGGACAGAGTAGCTGAGTTCGGAGAAAACATTGAAGAGACATTCGACGATAATCTGGCAGCGGCAGAAGGAGCTTTAGTATACGCTGACAATGTACGCGGAAATGACATTGCATACAAGCCGGGCAATACGGTTGACGGCAACGACAGCACATACTGGACAACTGAGGACGGCGCGAGCACAGGAACTCTCCTGATCGATCTCGGCGGAGTAAAGACGTTTGACGTCGTATCTGTTGAAGAAGCGATCCAGAACGGTCAGAGGATCAATGAGTATACAATTGAATATCGGAATAGTGACGGCGAGTGGAATACGCTGGACAGCGGCGAGACGATCGGCGCGAAGAGACTGGCAAGGACCGGCGCGGTAAAAGGCGATCAGGTAAGGATCACGGTTTCCACAACAGACGGCAAAGTGCCGATGATCAGTGAAGTGGGCGTTTACAAGGCAAGCGATGGATTTGAGCTTGTAGGCATGGCGCCGGACGGAATGGATGTCATCGATATCACGAACAACAGCTTCACATTCTCAAGCGGCTGGACAGACGAGACCGGATCGAACTTTATCGGCGGCACAAATAAGTGGGCAAATGCAGGCGCATCCTTCACACTGGAATTTGAAGGATCTAAAGTGTATCTGATGGGAACGAAAGACCCGAACCACGGAACCGCAGATATCTACATTGACGAGGAGCTTGTAGGGACGATCGATACGAATGCGGGATCCAGAGCACTTGGACAGATGATCTTCGAATCAGATGATCTGGAGCACGGCACACATACTCTGAGACTGGAAGTCAAGAATAAGGCGATCGGTATCGAGTCAGCCTATGTCATCAATAATGGCGGCAAGGGTATGATAGGCCTGGAGACGGACGCTTATACGATGAATGAAGATACACGTATGGACGTTAAGCTGGTACGCGTCGGCGGAAGCGAAGGCGAGGTCAGCGTTCAGGTTGCTCCGAATCCGGGAAGCGCGATCCAGGATGACTTTGACACAGAGCTTATCACGACAGTGACATTTGCCGACGGACAGACAGAGGCAACTGCACCGGTTCAGACAACGAGAAATACGAATATGACAGGCAACCGTGAGTTCAGCGTTGAGCTGACTGCTCTGACAGATGATCTGATCATAGGCTTCAACGATAAGGCGACGATCACGATCCTCGATACTGAGAGCTCATCCAAAGAGGCCCTTCAGACACTTGTGGATGAGGGGACAGCGGCAGAGCCTGAGTGGTATGTGGAAGGATGGGAAGCATATGCGGCAGCGGTAGCTGAAGGCGCGGCTGTGCTCGAGAAATCCGATGCGACTGCAGATGAGATCGCAAATGCGATCAGCGCGATCACAGAGGCAAAAGAAGGGCTTACAGCGAGAGAGCAGTATACGGCAGAAGATCCGTTTGTATTCCCGTGGAGACAGGACAGCTCATCCACACTTGAAGCGGAATTTTCACAGCTTCACAATGAAGAGCTTGCATCCGACGGACAGTGGGCACTTCAGGTAGCTGAGGCTGCATGGGCAAGCAACGGTAAGTTCGTCAACTGCCTGAACCAGCAGGATACGATCAGCATTCCGTACTATGCTGAGAAGGCTGGAACATACAGCTTTACAGCATATTACAGGAGCGGTGCTTCGACAAATGCTCTGAGTTGGTCGGAACCCGAAGAAAAGATTACGGCGGGTACAGTAACTGCGGGAGCAAGCGATGAGGCAGCTGCTACACACGAAGTTACATTTGACGTTGTAGTCACAGAGGCGGGAGCAGGAACTCTGGTCTTCACGGGTCCGGATAACAAGTCTCCGCAGCTTGACAAGTTTGAGATCGTACCGAAAGAGATCGCCCTCTCAGAGTACACGATCACAGCATCAGCCGGAGAAGGCGGATCGATCAGCGACGAAGGCGACACAGTGGTAACGGAAGGCGAGAGCAAGACGTATACGATCACAGCGGACGACGGCTATAAGATCGCTGATGTAATCGTAAATGGCGAATCTGTCGGCGCAGTGGATACATATACATTTGAGAATGTATCTGCAGACGCAGCGATCGAAGCAGTATTTGAGTTCAGCAACTATACAGAGGCAGCTCCGTTTAATTTCCCGACAGAGGAGAACGGGGAAGCTGTAACTCTGGAGGCAGAGCACGCGACAGAGCTGATCAACAGCA
>USKR01000025.1 GCA_900555215.1 uncultured Ruminococcus sp. | reverse complement strand
TGATCCCCGCTCTGTGGATAAGACCCATTGACCACATGACCACGCTTCCCTTCCTGGGCAAGCTGAATACGGTATTCATCGTAGCTGTGGCTTTCGGTATGTTCCTGATCATGGTGGCAATGGTGCTCCATATCATCAATGCCCTGAAGAGTAAAGACATCGAGAGCGCCTGGTTTGATCCCAACGGTGCCGCAGGGCTGATATTTTATATTTCTGTAGTAGTGACCATCGTTCTGTTCATGACGGGAAATCCGCTGCCGGGAGGCATCGTAATGGGTATCATGTTCGGCGTTCCGCTGCTGCTCATCCTCTTCCGCAAGCCGATCACAAGAGCGATCCAGAAGAGGGCAGATAAAATGGAGACCGGAAAGGCGATGTTCATTGTACAGGGATTTTTCGAGATGTTTGAGACTCTTTTGAGCTACTTTTCAAACACTATCTCATTCATCCGTATCGGCGCTTTCGCAGTAAGCCACGCTGCGATCATGGAGGTCGTGCTTCAGCTTGCAGGCGCCGAGAGCGGTCATCCCAACTGGCTGGGCGTGATTTTCGGAAACCTCTTTGTATGCGGATTTGAGGGACTCATCGTAGGCATCCAGGTTCTCCGTCTGGAATATTATGAGATGTTCAGCCGTTTCTACAAAGGCAGCGGTCATGCATTTGACCCATATACAAAAAAGAACACAAAGAAAAGCAAATAAAAATCAGGAGGATTTTACCATGACTTTAGCAACCAAAATCGTATTTATCACTGCACTGATCTTAAGCATCATCCTTCCGTTCGGATATTATCTGCTCGGAAAGAACAAGACCCGCAAACGCTACAAACGCGCGATCGGTACTAATGCCTTTTTCTTCTTCGGTGCTTTTGCCGTGGCTTCGATCATGCTTTTAGGCGGTCCGAATGTCCAGGCGGCGGAATCTGTAACTTCTAACCCGGGATTTGCGACCGGTCTCGGATACCTCGCAGCGGCACTTGTTACAGGCCTTTCCTGTATCGGCGGCGGTATCGCCGTTGCCAGCGCGGCAAGCGCGGCTCTCGGCGCGATCAGCGAAGATTCCAGCGTACTCGGTAAGTCGCTCATCTTCGTAGGTCTTGCAGAAGGTGTCTGCCTGTACGGTCTGATCATCTCCTTCATGATATTAGGAAACCTTTAAAGGAGGTCTTTATCATATGAAAATGTATCTCATCAGTGATAATGTGGATACGTATACCGGCATGCGCCTGGCAGGCGTAGACGGTGTGGTCGTCCACAAGCGCGATGAGCTGAAAAAAGCCCTGGAGGACGTTCTTTCTGACAAGACAGTGGGGATCGTTCTCCTGACTGAAAAATTCGGGCGGGAATTCCCGGACATCATAGATACTTTCCGTCTGGAGAGGAAGATGCCTCTCCTCGTAGAAATCCCCGACCGTCACGGAACCGGACGCCAAAAGGACTTTATCACATCATACATCACCGAGGCGATCGGATTAAAACTGTAAAAGGAGGAATCCCTCTTGACATTAGAAGAAAAAATCGCTCACCTGCAGACCACATCCATGGAGCAGGCCCGGGCTGAGGGCAATGCTATTATTGACTCTCACAGAGAAGCTCTTGAAAAAGTGCTGGAGGATCACAAGGCAGAAGCTCTGCGCCAGTCCGAGACCCGCATCAAGGCAGAAACGACGAACGCGCGCCTCTCGCTCAATCAGGCGGCAGCGAAGTCACAGCTTGAGATCAAGCGCCGCCAGGGAAAGGTCCAGCAGGAACTGAAGGATAAAATATTTGAAGAAGTCATGGGACTTGTAAATGATTATATGAAAACGGAGGCTTACGGAGATTTCCTCGTCAGGTGCATCCGACAGGCAGTACATTTCGCCGGGCAGGATCCGGTGACTATCTACCTCAACCCGTCCGACGAGTCCAAACGCTCTGATTTAGAGGACGCTGCAGGCGTCCATCTGACGATCAGCGCGGAAGATTTCATCGGCGGCGTGCGCGCCGTGATCCGCAGCCGCAATATACTGATCGATAATTCATTCCGGACACAGCTGAGAAATGAATACGACAAATTTATTTTCCTGGGAGGTGACGGCAATGCTTAAGACCGGAACGATCTACGGGATCAATGGTCCCGTCATCTACTTAAAAGGCAACACCGGCTTCCGCATGTCCGAGATGGTCTATGTAGGTTCACAGAAGCTGGTGGGCGAGGTCATCGCGCTGGACAAGGATATGACAACCGTCCAGGTATATGAAGAGACCACGGGCTTACGTCCGGGAGAAGTAGTCGAAGCGAGCGGAAACGCGGTTTCCGTAACCCTCGCTCCGGGAATCCTTAATAATATCTTTGACGGCATCGAGCGTCCCCTGGAGCGTATCGCGGAATCCTCCGGCGGAGCGTTTATCACACGGGGAGTCAGCGTAGATTCTCTGGACAGGCAGAAAAAATGGCAGACCCATCTCACAGTTGAGAAGGGACAGTATCTTCACGGCGGCGACATCATCGCCGAAGTGCCTGAAACCCATGCCATCGTGCACAAATGTATGGTCCCGCCCGAAGTAGAAGGTACTGTCATTGACGCTGCCCCTGACGGCGAATACACCATTGATGAGACTCTGGTCACACTGGAACTGGCCGACGGTTCAAAAAAGGAGCTGTCCATGACACAGCGCTGGCCGATCCGGGTGCCAAGACCTACCCACCACCGTTTCCCGGCGTCTGTGCCCCTGATCACGGGACAGCGTATCATTGACACTATGTTCCCGATCGCCAAGGGAGGTACTGCCGCCATCCCCGGGGGATTCGGCACCGGTAAGACGATGACCCAGCACCAGATCGCAAAATGGGCGGATGCTGACATCATTATCTACATCGGATGCGGCGAGCGCGGAAACGAGATGACCCAGGTGCTCGAGGAGTTCGGCGAGCTGACCGATCCCCGCACCGGCAACCCTCTGATGGACCGCACCACCCTGATCGCCAATACGTCAAACATGCCTGTCGCCGCCCGCGAGGCAAGTATTTACACCGGGCTTACACTGGCGGAATATTACAGGGATATGGGATATGACGTTGCCATTATGGCTGACTCGACTTCCCGATGGGCGGAGGCCCTCCGAGAGCTGTCCGGACGTCTGGAAGAAATGCCGGCGGAGGAGGGATTCCCCGCATATCTGGCGTCCCGGCTGTCTGCATTCTATGAGAGGGCAGGCATGATGCACAACTTAAACGGCACTGACGGCTCAGTTACGATCATCGGAGCGGTGTCCCCGCAGGGCGGTGATTTTTCCGAGCCTGTCACACAGAATACAAAACGTTTTGTCCGCTGTTTCTGGGGGCTGGATAAGAGTCTTGCCTATTCCAGACATTTCCCTGCGATCCACTGGCTGACCAGTTACAGTGAGTATTTAAATGATCTAAGCCACTGGTATCAGGATAATGTGTCTCCTCAGTTTGTGGACTGCCGCAACCGCCTGATGGCTCTCCTCAACCAGGAGAGCAGTCTGCTGGAGATCGTAAAACTGATCGGAAGCGACGTCCTGCCGGATGACCAGAAGCTGGTGCTGGAGATTGCCCGCGTGATCCGCCTCGGTTTTCTTCAGCAGAATGCATTCCATAAAGACGACACCTGTGTCTCCCTGGAGAAACAGTTCCTTATGATGGATACCATCCTGTACCTTTACAAACAGGCAAGGACACTTGTAACTATGGGGCATCCGATGTCTGTGTTAAAAGCGGAAAATATTTTTGATAAGATCATTGCCATCAAGTATGATGTGCCCAATGACCGGCTGGAAATGTTCGCGCAGTACCACAGAGACATTGACGCATTCTATCAGAGAGTGCTCGAGAAAAACGCGTAAGGAGGACCGGATATCATGTCAATCGAATATTTAGGCTTAAGCAGCATCAACGGACCTCTCATCGCTCTGGAAGGCGTACAGGACGCTTTCTTTGACGAGATCGTAGAGTTTGTCGTAGACGGCAGGGACCATAAGATCGGACGTATCGTAGAGATCTATGAGGATAAGGCCGTGATCCAGGTATTTGAGGGATCGGAGAACATGTCCCTGAAAAACACCCACACCAAACTGACAGGACATCCCATGGAGATCGCGCTTTCCCCGGATATGCTGGGGCGCACGTTCAATGGGATCGGGCAGCCTATAGACGACCTCGGTCCTATCATCTCCACACTGAAAAGAGATGTCAACGGACTTCCTTTAAACCCGGTGCGGCGTGAATATCCCCGAAATTATATCCATACGGGGATTTCTGCCATTGACGGGCTTACCACTCTGATCCGCGGGCAGAAGCTGCCGATCTTCTCGGGGAACGGGCTTCCCCACGACCAGCTTGCCGCCCAGATCGTAAAGCAGGCGTCTCTCGGTGAAAATTCTGACGAAAAATTCGCCATTGTCTTTGCCGCCATGGGCGTCAAGCATGATGTGGCGGATTTCTTCCGCAATACCTTCGAGGAAAGCGGGGTTGCGGACCATGTGGCAATGTTCCTGAATCTGGCGAACGACCCGGTCGTTGAGCGTCTGATCACTCCCAAGGTGGCGCTGACCGTGGCAGAATATCTTGCCTTTGAGCAGAATATGCACATCCTTGTCATCCTGACTGATATGACCTCTTTTGCAGAGGCAATGAGGGAGGTCTCCTCATCCAAGGGAGAGATCCCCAGCCGAAAGGGATACCCGGGATATCTTTACAGCGAGCTCGCTACGATCTATGAGCGCGCCGGTATCGTACAGGGCGTAAACGGGTCCGTGACACAGCTCCCGATCCTGACCATGCCAAACGATGACATCACACACCCCATCCCTGACCTGACCGGATATATCACTGAGGGGCAGATCGTGCTCGACCGTCCGCTGCACGGGCAGTCCATCTATCCGCCTATCAATATCCTTCCGTCTCTGTCCCGACTGATGAAGGACGGCATCGGCGAAGGATATACAAGGGAAGACCACCAGGATCTGGCAAATCAGCTTTTTTCCGCATACGCGAAGGTCGGAGACGCCCGGAACCTTGCCTCAGTCATCGGAGAAGATGAGCTCTCACCTATTGATAAGAAGTACCTTGAATTCGGAAAAGAATTTGAGGAGCGCTATATCGGACAGGGACAGGAGGAGAACCGCAGCATGGAAGAGACGCTGGATCTCGGATGGGAACTGCTGGGACGCCTGCCGAAGGAAGAGCTCGACAGGGTGGATACGAAGATCCTGGAGAAATACTATAAACCGATGGATGAGGAAGAATAGACAGATTGGGCACACATGTATGATCTGACGGGAATCCGGGTATACTTGACTTTACCTGACGCATATGCATATATTATGCGTAGGCAAAAAGATAACAGCAGTCTTTATAAGGCAGCTAAAAGTGAAAAACCCGGAAGTGAGCAAGACTTTCGGGTTTTTCATATTTATGGGAGCTGTGCTCGTATTTGGGGGCATTCCTTCCTTTCGCGGGAACCTTTCGCTAATCCACTAATACAACCGCTGGAAGGTCCTGCCTGATGAAATATAACAGAGGGATTTTTTAGCCATACTCCCGGAAGGAGCTTGCATATGAAATTAAAGAACATTTTGATCGCAGTCACTGATATCGAAAAATCCAAAGAGTTTTACCATTCTCTATTCGGGCTGGACGTAGTCCTTGCCCGGGAAGGCAATGTGATCCTGACAGAAGGACTGGTCCTTCAGGATGTCTCTCTATGGAAGGATGAGATCAGCAGGAACATTGTGTTTCAAAACCATTCCTCTGAACTCTACTTTGAAGAAAAAGATATCGATAAATTTATTGGGAAATTAAATAATTTTCCAGCACCGATACATTACGTAACTAAATTAACCGAGCTGCCGTGGGGACAGAAGCTCGTCCGCATCTACGATCCGGACGGTAATCTGATCGAGGTCAGGACTCCGTCATAAACATCCGAAAATCACAAGGGAGGTGCCGTCATGATACTCTGCCGAAACAGAAAGAAAGTATGGTGCGTGTTCATGTGCCTTTCCATTTTTCTCCTCCTCTGTATTACAGGATGCCGGAGTACAGTATCCACAGCAGAAAACGCTTCCCCTGAGAAGCTCTATTCTGCTGATCCTGACATTGACCTGTTTGTATACGAGGACACAGCGTATGTAAATGCCCTGGATGTAGACTGGGTAGGCGAACTCCCTCTTGCCAAAGGGGAGGCGCTCGGGAAGGTCACCCGTTCCGGTATCACGGATGATTTTCAGGACTGGGATGCAACTGTTCTGCCTGAAGGTACGGTTATCTATACATCAGTCGAATCACAGGTATTGCTGGCAGAGACTGAAGAAGCAGTAATCCCTTATCTGAAATATGTAGAAGGATAACAGGACATTCCGATATGCGGTCAGCTCATACCGAAAACAAATCATTCATATAAAGGAGCGAACTTTTATGTTAGAATTCAGATATGACACTCAGCTTCTCATTGAAGGAGAAGATCTCGACGAAGATAAGATCAGTGAATATTTTACCGAACACTTTAAGGGGGACTGCCTTCTCGCTGTGGGCGATGAGGAGCTGATCAAAATCCATTTCCACACGAACGAGCCGTGGAAAGTACTGGAATACTGCGCTTCTCTCGGTGAAATTTACGACATTGTAATAGAAGATATGGACAGACAGTCCCGAGGGCTGAAGGGATAACATCACTCTTACATCGAATGACACTTTTTAAGGAGGGATTCTATGGATCCGCGCACATTTCCGACGAAAGGAAACTTAATGCTGGCGAAGAACTCGCTGGCGCTTGCAAAACAGGGCTATGACCTGATGGACAAAAAACGGAATATACTGATCCGGGAACTGATGGACCTGATCGACGAGGCCCGCAGTATCCAGGAGGAGATTGACACAACTTTTACTTATGCCTATCAGTGCCTTCAGCGCGCGAATATTGAAAATGGTATCAGCAATGTAGAACTTCTTGCTTATACCGTACCGATCGAAAATTCGATCACGATCCAGACCAGGAGTATCATGGGGACCGAAATCCCCCATGTGAAATATGTGCCGGACGCCGGGAAACCGACTTACTCCTTCAGCACGACCCACGAGTCCATTGACAAGGCAAGGGAGGCTTTCCGCAAAGTAAAAGACCTGACCGTGAAACTATCAATGGTAGAAAACGCCGCCTACCGTCTGGCAAGCAATATCAAGAAGACACAGAAGCGTGCCAACGCCCTCCAGAATATTACGATCCCCATGTACTCTTCTCTCGTATACACGATCACCAACGCACTGGAAGAAAAGGAGAGAGAAGAGTTCACAAGGCTGAAGGTCATCAAGAGGATGAAGATGAAGAAAGGATAGCTTTCACATGATCATCCATGGCGTCCGCGGTCATTTTCGAACATTTTACCTCCTCGACCACGGTCTTGGCGCCGGTGACTACATCTCCAGAGGCGAAGATCCCCTTCATGGTGGTCTCGCCTTTTTCATTTGTCTTCAAAAGCCCGCGTCCGTCTACCTTCAGCTCTTTATCCCTGTTGACGATCCGGTCCTGCGGTCCCTGCGAGATCGAGATGATAATGCTGTCAGCAGGGACAAATCTTTCGGTCTCCTCATGCTTTACCATCTGTCCCCTGTCATCCCATTCAACATCGCAGATCATCACCCCATCGTCCGTGATCCGGGACGCGGTCTGAAGAAATTCAAACTGCACGCCGTCGATCCTGGCATACTCTACCTCTTTTGGCGATGCCGCCGGTACTTCTGTCACAGAGTAGACTGTAACATACCGGGAGCCCTTACGGATAGCGGTTCTCGCCACATCCATCGCCGCGTTTCCCGCACCGATCACGACTACCCGGTCTCCCAGGTCATAAACATCGGGGTTGTTCAGGTAGTTGATGCCATAGTGAACATTTCCAAACGTCTCGCCGGGGATATTCAGCCGGTACGGACGCCACGTCCCTGTTCCGATGAATACTGCGTTATATCCGTCTTCCAGCAGATCGTGGACTCCCGTAGAACCACCCAGGGCAAAATTGGGTCGGAAACGGATCCCCAGCTCCTTCATTTTTAAATAATATCGGTCCAGTATGGACTTTGGAAGACGAAATTCAGGTATCCCGTACCTGAGGATCCCGCCGATCTTTTCGCGGATCTCAAAGATCGTGACGCGGTATCCCCTGCAAGCCATAAGTATGGCGATGGTGATCCCTGCCGGTCCGGCGCCGACCACGCCGATCCTGCCGCCGTTCCACGGCTTCTTTTCCAGCTTCATTTTATCAAAACATGTGTCCGAAATATAATTCTCAATAGAAGAGATATGCACAGGCTCTCCTTTGATCCCTTTTACGCAGTGCCCTTCGCACTGCTTTTCATGGTCGCACACAAGAGAGCAGATAACTGACAGAGGGTTATTGGCAAAGACCATCTGTGCTCCTTCCGTCATCTGTCCGTCAAGAAACATCCGGATCATCGCCGGGATAGGCGTATGGATCGGACACCCTTCCATACATCTTGGTTTTTTACAGTTCAGGCATCTCTTCGCCTCGTCGATCGCATGCAGTCCCATCTGAAACTCCTCCTATATTCAGTCTACTGATAGTTTTAGTCTGACACCAAATTAAAAAATGTCAATAATCGTTAAGCAATTAACTATGCTGTTTCGATATGTCTGTTTATTATCTTTTCTTGCAGCAACTGCATATCTGCCCTGCAGATCAGGTGTTTTCCTGTGATAATTGTACGGAAACCAAAACAAAATCCCCCTTGCGCCGCCATTTTTCTGATGGAAATTTAACAAGGACTTTTACATTGTTTTTTACAGGATTTTTACGTGCTTTTCACACTTGGCAGATAGCAGGATTTCACGGTTTGCGTGAAAATAGTTAAAAGGATACCATGTAGTATTTTGTCAGACTTTATGGATAAGACAAAGGAGAATCTATTATGAGGAAAAGACTTACCGCACTTCTTCTGACCGCCTGTACTGTGCTCGCTGTTTCCGGCTGCGGGCTTCTTCCGGGAGGACGTGCACTCGAAGACGCCGGGGCATCCGACTCCGGCGGGTCCGGTACTTCTTCCGGATCTTCTGAGGGCGGCGGAGATACTGTCCGCATTCTTTCCGGTTCAGAAAACCAGGAACTGGAAGAAATCATAGAGGACTGCGCAGACAAGGCGGGCGTTCGTATAGAGATGGATTATAAAGGTTCCGTTGATATTATGCGGGAACTCCAGAGCGGAGCAGACGGATACGACGCCGTCTGGCCCGCAAGCAGCATGTGGATTTCCCTGGGAGACACCGGGCATCTGGTCAAACACAGTCAGTCTGTTTCCCTGACACCGGTCGTATTCGGTATTCGCCAGAGTCTTGCAGAAGAGCTTGGTTTTGTCGGTACTGATGTCTCCGTAAAGGATATTCTCTCCGCGATCACAGACGGGAAAATGACCTTCTGCATGACAAGCGCTACACAGTCTAATTCGGGGGCGAGCGCGTATATCGGTTTTCTCTATGCACTGCTCGGGAAGCACGAGGGACTGACTGCCGGCGACCTGCAGAACCCGGACCTCCAGCAGGAGATCCGCACTCTGCTTGCAGGGGTTGAACGCAGCTCCGGCAGTTCCGACTGGCTGAAAGATCTGTTCCTCACCGGAGATTACGATGCAATGGTGAACTACGAATGCCTGATCATCGACGCTAATGAGCAGCTTGTATCTGAGGGGAAAGAGCCTCTGTATGCGGTTTATCCGTATGACGGTCTGTCGATTGCAGATTCCCCGCTTGGGTATGTAGACCACGGTGACGAGGATAAAGAAAACGCATTCCTTAAATTCCAGGAAGAGCTTATGTCTTCTGACAGCCAGGCAGCCATAGAGGCTGCCGGACGGCGGATCACTGCGAACGGAGTTTCAGACGAAAATAAAAATGTCTTTAATCCTGACTGGGGCATTGATACAGAGCGTATACTCTCTCCCATACAAATGCCTGCTTCTGATGTTCTCATGGACGCTCTGAATGTCTACCAGACAAATTTCAAAAAGCCGTCGCTTAACATTTACTGCCTTGATTTCTCAGGCAGCATGACCGGGACAGGCGAGGAACAGCTGGAGGAAGCCATGGCGCAGATCC
>USKR01000024.1 GCA_900555215.1 uncultured Ruminococcus sp. | reverse complement strand
AAGCAGCTCTCCCACTTCGCCCAAGTCCTTCGACTTTACATTCTCCAGCGCGGATTCCGAGAAATCCGCCATCTTCTTCTGCGTTCCCGCTCCGTACTGAAGCACAAGAGCAGAGTTTGTAAGATCGATCTGCTGTGCGAACGAATCCACCATCCTGCGTTCTTCCTCTGTCAGCACGCTGTCATCCAGCGCCGGTTCTTCCTGCTGCACCACAGGCGGCTTTTTCTGCTCCTGTGCCTGGAACGGATCCAGTGTCAGCGTCGGTGTTGTGCTCATGTCCTGAAATTCATTGCCCATCTGTCTCTCCTCCATTTCGGTTTTATGATATGGCATCAGCCTTCAAAAATATGATACTATTTTCCGCCGCTCTTCAGCCCATCCTCTGTCAGTCCTTCCTGCGCGAGCATTGTATTCAGAACGGTAATATCTGACGACAGATCCCACGCGGTATCCTGGAACAACTCGTCCAGAAGCTTTTCAAAAGCTGTGTTCAATGTATCCATCGTTTTCTCAATCTCCTGTTTGGACGAAATGATATTTTCGCCCTGTACAGGCTGCGCGTCCAGTTCCTCATAGGCTTCCAAAAGTTTGATCGTAGTGGGAAGATAGTATTCCATCAGCTTTCTTATGTCATCCACAGTATCCGGTTTCTGCTCTACCCGGTCAAAAATCCTGTCTACAAGAGTCTCCATTCTGGAAATCTTTGCCGAGATCTCCTCTCCCGGTATCGCATCATTCGCCTCACGGATCTTTCTCACATATTCATCACCCGCCTCAATGATCTTCTGCACTTCAGGGGAGAGCCTGGAATATTCCTCTTCCCTCTTCCTTGCGGCGGCTTCCCGCTCCGCCTTTTCCCGACGGGTACGCTCCATAAGCTCCGTATACTGGCGGTAAGCTCCGTCACTGACCATAAGGCAGGATTCCTGATCATCAATATGCCCCTGACAGAACCATCCCTTTTCGATCATCTTCCTCAAATCTTTTATTACTTTTTTCAGCGGACGCCCGGTCTTCTGTGACAGCTCTTTGATATCACAGTATTCCCGGTTTCCGATGAGCCCCACATATTTGCGGAAACGGCCGACGCTCCCGGTCATCCGCGTCCCTGTCACTGCCATGACCAGAAATATGACAGTAAACAAGGCGAACGTCCCCGCTCCGATCCGCAGCACCAGCTCCCAGCCTGCAGCCAGCGCGCTGATACACAGAAGCAGCAGGAAAATCAGAGAAGCGGCTCCGAACACATACCCTGTGGCCGCCAGGAAAATCCCGCCCACTTTCACAGAAGTCCCTTTCAGGAACAACGGCCGCTGCTTTGTCTGCGCCGGACCGCCATACGTCTTTTCTCCCCGTCCCATGTTATTCTGAAACTGTCCGGTCTCCGACTGGTTTGGCTGATTCCCCCAGTCTGTTGGAGCCTCCCGGTACCAACCGCCATTTTTCAACCCCCGGGACACATTGTCCACAGCGCGCCCCACTGTATCTGAAACCGTCTGATTTAATCTGCGGAAATCTCCGGAATCGACCGCGTCCTGTATCGTTCTTCGTATCTCATCACCGAACCGCTCCCAGTCATTATTTATCATACCCAGCCTCCCTGAAATCACTTGACCGTTCATTACTTTTATATGATAATCAGTTTAGCCAGAAGACCAGGAAAAGTCAAGAAACGGCATGTTAAAATACTGCTGAAAAGGCAGCTGCTCAGCCCGGCGGCTGAACGGTTCCCTGAAATGATCTTATGAAGGAGGATTTTATGAGACACGATATCCACTCTCTCATTATATATGAAGATCCACACATCATCGTCTGCCGCAAGCCTGCGGGGATCCCGACACAGACCGCCCGTATCGGCACTTCCGACATGGAAAGCATGCTGAAGAACTATTTATCCGGCGGATATCTCGCTGTGATCCACCGCCTGGACCAGCCGGTGGAAGGGCTCCTGGTTTTCGCAAAGACCCCAGGGGCAGCCAGGGAATTAAACCGTCAGCTCACTTCCTCCGGCTTCGGAAAATATTACCGCGCCATCGTCTCCGGCATCCCCGAACCGTCCGAAGGCACACTGGAAGATTATATGGTAAAGGACGCCCGCGCCAATGCCTCCCGTATTTGTACAAAAAATACGCCCGGCGCGAAAGCTGCCAGGCTTCATTACAGGGTTGAAAAAATATTCCGGGATACTTCCCCGGTCACATCTCTTGTGGCGATCCATCTTGACACCGGCCGGCATCACCAGATACGGGTACAGATGGCGCATATAGGATGTCCGCTTGTGGGCGACCGGAAATACGGGACCGCATATTCCTCCCCCGCAGACCCGGGAAAAGATACCCCTCCAGTTAACGGAGAGAATACCGAGTCTCTCAGACTTTGTGCATACCGTCTGGAATTCAGGCATCCCGTAAGCAGGGAACAGAAGACATTCTTGCTGCCTGAAAATCCATGGTAATTCCGGATCCTACTGGAAAACCATCCACATATAAAGCATCCGAAAAAAATTTAGCGGAAGGTATTTCAGTGCTAATTGAGGAGTGGACGACCAAGGCGAAGCCTGATCATCCACTCTTCAATTGTCAGCAGCTGTACTTCCTTCCGCTAAACATCCTAAAATCTCCCGCAATTTTCGGACGATTTATTCATTACCTGTTCCCGCACACAAATCCAGATTTACATTTCATCCACTACTGCCGCTTCGTCTTCTTCCTCCATCGCCTCCTCATATCTGTTCAGGATGGTAGTCTGAATTCTCTCCCTTGTCCCTGAATTGATGGGATGCGCAATATCGCGGTACTCGCCGTCCAGCGACTTCTTGCTCGGCATAGCGATGAACATTCCCTTTTCCCCTTCTATAACTTTAATGTCATGAACTACAAATTCATCATCGATCGTGATCGATACGACAGCTTTTAACTTTCCCTCTTTTGCTACTTTACGTACCCGTACATCTGTGATCTGCATACTCTCAGTTCTCCTTTCTCATGTGCATCTTATGCAGGCATCCAGAGTATCCTCTGCGCCGCTTATCTGCCTCAGCTTACTTTATCCCCCGTAAGTCTATAAAGCATATCTTTCATTTTTTTCTACTACTACTTTAACACCATTTTCTCCGACATGTCTTGTGTTCGCCCTGATCGTGTCACGGCTCTCGACGATACAGTTCTCAATATACGTATTGTCCCCCAGATACACATCGTTGAGGATGATGGAATTCTTGATCACGCAATTATTTCCGACAAAAACTTTCTTGAAGATCACGGAATTTTCTATCGTTCCGTTAATAATGCTTCCGCTGCCCACAAGGCTGTTCTTCACGACTGCGCCCGGATTATATTTTGCAGGCGGCTGGTCGCTCACCTTGGAGTAAACCGCCGGAAGTTCTCTGAAGAAATAGTTTCTCACTTCCGGTTTCAGGAAGTCCATATTCGTCTGATAATATGCATCCACTGTTGAAATGTTGCTCCAGTAGCTGTTTATCTTGTATCCGTATATTTTCTTCAAATTTTTATACCGGATCAGGACGTCATTTACAAAATCATGCCGTTCTTCCTCCGCGCAGTGCTCGATCAGATCGATGAGCTGTCTCCGGCGGATCACATAGATTCCGGTGGACACGGTCTGTGAATGAGCCACCATCGGCTTTTCCTCAAACTCCTCGATCCTGCTGCTCTCATTCATGCGGATCGTCCCGAACCTGGTCGCGTCTTCATTCGGTCCCAGCTCCTTACATACTACTGTGATATCAGCTTTCTTAGCAATATGGTACTCCAGCACCTTATTATAATCCAGCTTGTACACCGCGTCCCCAGACGTAATGATCACATACGGCTCATGACATTTTCTCAAAAAGTCAAGATTCTGATAAATGGCATCCGCGGTACCCCTGTACCAGTAACCGTTGTCAGCGGTTATCGTAGGAGTAAATACAAACAGACCGCCCTGTTTCCTTCCGAAATCCCACCATTTAGAAGAATTCAGATGCTCGTTAAGCGACCTTGCATTATACTGTGTCAGCACCGCGACTTTCTGAATATGAGAATTCGTCATATTGCTCAGTGCGAAATCGATCGCCCGGTAACTGCCTGCGATCGGCATTGCCGCCACAGCTCTTTTTGCAGTCAGCTCATGCATCTTCCGGTTATTTCCGCCCGCCAGGATAATCCCTACCGCTCTCATACTCTGTCACCTGCCTTTATCAATGTCTCGCCGCTCTCCAGCACACCGTTATTGTAATCCTCGATGGAGGTCACTCCGCTTACGGCTGTGTTCTTCCCGATCTGAACGCCCGGCGGGATTACAGAATTCTCTCCGATGGTTGCCAGACCGCCGCTGTAAATATTCGGCTTCATCTTATTCGGCACTTCGCTTCCGATACCGATCACAGCGCCGTTTCCGATTTTCGTGTCCTCTGCAATGATCGCTTTCTCGATCACGCAGTTTTCTCCGATAGTGACTCCCTGCATGATAATGGAATCTCGCACCACGCTTCCTTTTCCGACCGTGACGCCGCTGCCCAGCACGGAACTATGTACTTCACCGTAGATTTCGGACCCGTTGCTGATGATGCATCGGTCCACAACCCCCTGATCTGAAATGTACTGCGGCGGGATGCTCGCACTGTTCGTATAGATCTTCCAAAATTCTTCATACAGGTTAAACTCCGGAATTATATCGATCAGCTCCATATTCGCTTCCCAGTAAGAACTGAGCGTTCCAACATCTTTCCAGTATCCGTTGTACTCATAAGCAAACAGCCTGTCCCCTTTTCCGTGACAGTAAGGAATGATATGTTTTCCGAAGTCACAGTTCGGCTGGTCCTTGAGCTTGATAAGCGCGTCCCTGAGCACAGGCCAGCTGAAGATGTAGATTCCCATGGAAGCAAGGTTGCTGCTCGGCTTTTCCGGTTTCTCTTCGAATTCTTTGATCCGGTTCTCGCCATCTGTCACAACGATGCCGAACCTGCTCGCTTCTTCGATCGGAACGGGCATTGCCGCAATGGTGACATCCGCCTTATTCGCCTTATGAAAATCGAGCATAACCTCGTAATCCATCTTATAAATATGATCGCCTGACAAGATCAGCACATAATCCGGATTGTATGTTTCCATATAGTTCAGATTCTGATAGATCGCATTTGCCGTCCCTGTGTACCACTCGCTGTTTGAGCTCTTTTCATAGGGCGGCAGGATAGATACTCCTCCGACGTTTCTGTCCAGATCCCACGGGATACCGATCCCGATATGCGTGTTCAGACGCAGCGGCTGATACTGAGTCAGCACGCCCACAGTGTCGATTCCCGAATTGATACAGTTACTCAGCGGGAAATCAATGATCCGATACTTGCCGCCAAATGCGACGGCAGGCTTAGCAACCTTTGCTGTAAGGACCCCCAACCGACTGCCCTGCCCGCCCGCCAGCAGCATGGCAATCATTTCCTTTTTGAACATTGCGTCACCTCATTTCTAGTTAGATGTATTCATTATACCATATATTTATTTTTATCCAATAATAATTTACAATTTTTTCTTGTTTTTTTTGAACTTTTTATTGATTTTGCATAAAAAGAACTGCTTTTAATTTTTATCATATATAGTATAATATAGAAGACTGAGATAAATTATGACTACAAATCTGAAGTTCAGAAAATAAAGAGAAGAGGAATCTACATGTATAAGATCGATTTTAACCACCCGATGCACATCCATTTTATAGGCATCGGCGGAATCAGCATGAGCGGACTTGCCGAGATCCTGCTCAAAGAGGGTTTTACAGTATCCGGCTCTGACACAAAGGAGTCACCGCTGACAAAGAAACTGGAATCCGAGGGCGCTCATATCGCCTATGGACAGAGCGCGGAGAATATCACTCCCGGCATCGGCTGCGTTGTCTATACCGCGGCGATCAACCGGAGCAATCCGGAGCTGATCGAGGCTGTTGCACGAAAGATCCCAATGCTGACCCGCGCCGAACTCCTGGGGCAGCTCATGAAAAATTATGACACCCCCATCGCAGTGTCCGGGACCCACGGAAAGACGACCACTACTTCCATGATCTCCCACATCCTTCTTGAGGCAGATATGGACCCGACCATTTCTGTAGGAGGCATCCTGAAGGCCATTGGAGGGAATATCCGGGTAGGAAGTTCCGGCACTTTCATTACCGAAGCATGTGAATACACCAACAGCTTCCTTCACTTCTTCCCGAAGATCAGCGTTATCTTAAATATAGAAGAAGACCATCTTGATTTCTTTAAAGACCTTGAAGATATCCGTCATTCCTTCCATCAGTTTGCGGCTCTCCTTCCGGACGACGGCACGCTTGTCATCAACGGAGATATTAAAGATTATCCCGAGATATACAGCGGACTTTCCTGCAATGTGGTAACTTACGGTTCCTCCAGCGATTTTGATTACAGTGCAGACAATATTGCCTACGATGAGAACGGGCACGTTTCCTTTGACCTGATCCTCCACGGAGAAAAGACGGACCACATCCGGCTCTCCGTGACAGGAGACCACAATGTGTCCAACGCGCTCTCAGCTATCGCTGTCGCAGATCTTCTTGACATCCCGATGGAAGTCACAAAGAAGGGACTGCTTTCCTTTACAGGGACGGACCGGCGCTTTGAGTATAAGGGTGAATTCAATGGCGTGACCGTGGTGGATGATTATGCTCATCATCCTACAGAAATCGCTGCCACTCTCAAGGCTGCTCAGCACTCTCCGCACAACAGTGTATGGTGTGTGTTCCAGCCTCATACTTACACTCGCACCAAGGCATTTTTCCACGAATTTGCCGAGGCGCTCTCCCATGCGGACCATCTGGTCCTGGCTGACATCTATGCGGCGAGGGAGACAGACACTCTGGGGATCTCTTCCGCTGACCTTGCAGAAGAGACGGCAAAGCTCGGTACTGACACTCACTATTTCCCGAGTTTTGGGGAAATCGAGGCATTTTTAAGAGAGAACTGCCGTCCCGGAGACCTGCTCATCACAATGGGTGCAGGCGATGTAGTGACAGTCGGTGAAGACCTGCTCCACTAGGTTTACAGAAGTTATCCACACTTTCTACACATAGTTATCTACAAAAAACCGGGAGTTACCCACGAAAAAATACTTTTAGCCCCGGCGATAAAATGATATATTATTCATGACAACAGGAAATACAGGGGGATGTGTTTTCTGAAAGTAAAAGGGGAAAGCGGAACATAACAGGACCGCTTTCCATTTTATACTCTATGGATTTTATATTTTACTAAAGCGAATGAAGAAAGCGGGACGGGATATTATGAAGACATTGACACTTAAAAATAAATTTCAGACAAATGCGACTCTGCTGCCGAATGATTTTATCGATAACTATATGATCGATGCAAACGGAGAATTTGTAAAGGTATATCTTTTCCTTCTGCGCCATTTGGACGACCCATGTTCGTCGTTGACACTCACAACAATCGCAGACTGCCTGAACAACACGGAGGCGGATATCCTGCGCGCGTTCCGCTACTGGGAAAAAAAGGGTCTCCTGCGTACAGAGCGGGATACAGACGGAAAGATCACTGCACTTGAGCTCCAGAAAATGTCGCTCTCAGGAGGGGATGCCTCTTCCGCCGCGAAGCCTTCGTCCGTCTCCCCGGCAGCGCCGGCACCTGCCGCTGCTTCAGCACCGCTTGCAGCGTCAGCGGCTGCGAAAGCCGTACCGATCGACAGCTTCCGTGCTCAGAAGGAGATCAAATCTCTTCTGTTTATTGCAGAACAATATCTGGGTAAAACACTGACCCATACGGAAATGGAGACAATCACCTATTTTTATGATACGCTGCACATGTCCGCAGACCTGATCGAATACCTGATCGAATCGTGCGTGGAAAACGGGCATAAAAGCATGCACTATATCCGCAAGGTTGCTTTCTCATGGGCGGAAGACGGCATCGAGACGGTCTCTCAGGCAAAGGAGCAGTCTGCCCTCTATAATAAGAACTGCTACACCGTGCTCAATGCATTCGGCATCAAAAACCGGGGACCGGCAGCATCAGAGCTTACATATATCAGAAAATGGGCGGAGGAGTACGCTTTTTCCCCCGATATAATCGCGGAGGCATGCCGGCGCACAATCTCTGCCACCCATCAGCCAAGCTTTGAATATGCGGACTCCATCCTGACCAAATGGCATGAAAAGAACATCCGGCATCTGAAAGATATCACTGCTTTGGACGACGAGTACCAGAAAGAGCGCACCGCAGGCAGGACCGCTTCAAGATCCAGGACTTCCACAAGAAACCTGAACAACTTCGAACGGCGCAGCTATGACATGGAATCCCTTGAGGAGCAGTTATTGAACAGTAATTAGAAGGAGTCTTCCAATGGCACTGAAAAATTCACAATACTATGCAATCATGCGGGAGTATGAACAGCGGCAGCTCAGGAACCACGATATCCAGACTGCACGTTATGAAGAAGTATACAAAAAACTGCCCGAATTCAAATCTCTGGATGAATCCATATCAATCCTTTCCGTACAGTACGGCAAGAAATTACTGAACGGTGACAGTCATGCGCTGGACGCCCTGAAGGAAGAGCTTGAAATCCTGCGCAGCAGTAAAAAGAATCTTCTTGTGTCCGCCGGTTTTCCTGAAGACTATCTGGAACCGGTTTATGACTGCCCGGACTGCAAGGACACCGGATATATCGGCAGCCGGAAATGCCACTGCTTCAAAAAAGCTGTCATCAGGCTTTTGTACGAGCAGTCCAATATACGGGAATTTCCCTCGGAAGCGGCTTTTGAGAATTTCAGTCTTGATTTTTATTCTCCGTCCCTTTATGATAAAACAACCGGGAGGAGTGCCCGCGCCATGATGGAGGATACTCTCAGGATCTGTCACAGATTTATAGATGCTTTCGGGACAGAATTCCAGAATCTCTTTTTCTACGGCAGCGTAGGCGTAGGTAAAACTTATCTCTCCACCTGCATTGCCCGGGAGATCATGAACAGAGAATTCTCCGTTCTGTATTTCTCAGCACCACAGCTTTTCAGCGCGCTCTCTCAGTCAAAATTTGACCGTGCTGATGTGGACGCCAAGAATATGAATGACTACATCTTCAATTGCGACCTTCTGATCATCGATGATCTGGGGAGTGAATACACAAATTCTTTTATTGCCGCACAGTTTTTCTCCTGCATTAATGAAAGGCTGTTACACAGGAAATCAACGATCATCTCAACAAACCTGTCGCTGGAATCCATTGCGGATCTGTACACAGAGCGGTCCTTTTCCAGGATAACCAGCAGCTATACACTGTTGAAGATCATCGGTGATGATATACGTATCAAGAAAAAGTTAAAAAACAGGGAGGAACATTGATGTTACGCCGAACAGAACGAATCTTAGAAAACATTCCGGTAGGAAGCCTCGGGCTCATTTCGCTCACAGGCTGTGAAGAGCTTGGGAAAAAAGTAGACGATTATCTCGTAAAATGGCGTCATGAAAGCGCGAATGAATATCGGGATGATATCGCTTTTTCCGGATATGAGAAGGACACCTATCTCATCGACGCGCGCGTGCCGCGCTTTGGCTCCGGTGAGGCGAAAGGGATCCTTGGCGAGTCCGTACGCGGAAAAGATCTGTACCTGATGGTAGATGTGTGCAATTACAGTGTGACCTACTCTCTCACCGGCAAGACAAACCACATGTCCCCGGATGACCATTTCCAGAATTTAAAGAGGGTCATTGCAGCCGTAGGCGGTAAGGGCAGACGCCTTAACGTCATCATGCCTTTCCTGTATGAAAGCCGCCAGCATAAGAGAAGCTCCCGCGAATCCCTGGACTGCGCCCTTGCTCTCCAGGAGCTTGTCCGCATGGGTGTGGAGAACATCATTACCTTTGATGCCCATGATCCCCGCGTGCAGAACGCGATACCGTTAAGCGGGTTCGAGACAGTCTCTCCGACTTACCAGTTTGTCAAGGGACTGCTCCGCACTGTAAAAGACCTCCAGATCGACAGCGACCACATGATGGCCATCAGTCCTGATGAGGGCGCTACCAACCGTGCCATTTATCTCGCCAATGTGCTGGGGCTTGATATGGGTATGTTCTATAAACGCCGCGACTATACGCGGATCGAAAACGGACGCAACCCCATCGTGGC